>JAVXWK010000881.1:0-2579 GCA_032230575.1 Pseudonocardiales bacterium
GTCTACTTTGGAGTGAGTCGTGCGTCGTGTTGGTCTTTTCGTTGGTACTGCTGCTCTTCTGGGTCTTGCTGCGTGTGGCACCACCGGCACCGCAACGCCCACCCCGGTTGCCCAGGCCTCTCCGGACGCTCCGGTCGCAGCCGCCGTCCAGGTCCCGGCAGGGCAGAAGCTGGTCGGCAAATACCAGGCCACAGGCGTCCAGACGTACTCGTGCACCGCGAACGCGTGGAAGGGTCTAGAGCCCGCCGCCACGTTGGTGGACAAGGACGGCAAGCCGATCATCCTGCACTCCCGCGGCCCGGTCTGGGTGTCCACTGTGGACGGCAGTGCGGTCGAGGCGACGCCGGTCGACGGCGCCAAGAACGACGTCAAGGGAGCCGTTCCCGAGCTCCTGCTGAAGACCAAGACCGTGCGCGGCGAAGGCCTGTTCGGCAAGGTCAGCTACGTGCAGCGGCTCGCGACCGAGGGCGGCGTCGCCCCGTCCGGCGGCTGCACCGCCGGCGCCCAGATCTCCGTGCCCTACAAGGCTCTCTACACCTTCTTCGCCCCGGCGTCCTGAGCCAGCGCGACCACCGCTGCCGTGACCATCGTGATGCCGACGACCCACAACCCGGTCTTCTGCGTCCCGGTGAGATCGCGCAGCCACCCGGTGACGTAGGGCGCGACGAACCCGCTCACGTTGCCCAGTGAGTTGATCAACGCGATCCCGCCCGCCGCGGCCGTGCCACCCAGAAAGCTCGTCGGGAGTGCCCAGAACGTGGGCAGGGCGGCACAAACGCCGATGGCGCACACGCTCACCGCGACCATCGCCGCGACGGGGCTGCTGAGGTAGAGCGCGACGGGGACAGCGGCTCCACCGAGCAACATCGGCGCGGCGACGTGCCACTTCCGTTCTCCGGTGCGGTCTCCATGCCTGGCCCACAGGATCATGGCGACCGCACCGAGGACGTACGGGATCGCGTTGATCAGCCCGCGCTCGACGATGTTCGCCCCCGGCGCCAGCCCCTTGATGATCGTCGGCAGGAAGAACCCCAGCGTGTACAGCCCGTACACGATCCCGAAGTACACGAAGCTCAGCGCCAGGATCCGCGGGTGTGTGAGCGCTTTCTTGAGCGGCCACTGCTCTTTCTTCGGTTCTTCCAGGGCGGTCTCCGGCTTGTCCGGCAACCAGAACCACGTGACGAACGCCAGCGCGATCGCCGGCAGTCCCTCGATCAGGAACATCGTGCGCCAGTCCGTGACCTGGATCAGCCACCCGCTGAGCGTCGACCCGAGCGCCGTCGAGATCGGCACCGCCACCATGAACAGCGCGACGATCCGCGCCCTGTCCTTCTCCGGGAACCAGTACGTCAGGTAGAGGATGATCCCCGGGAAGAACCCGGCCTCGGCCACACCCAGCAGGAACCGCAGCGCGATGAGCACCGTGCCGTTGGGCACGAACGCCATGGCCGTGGCGACGATCCCCCAGCTGATCATGATCCGCGCGATCCACCTGCGCGCCCCGAACTTGTGCAGCGCCAGGTTGCTGGGCACCTCGAGGATCAGGTACCCGATGAAGAACACCCCGGACGCGAACCCGAACACGGTCGCGCTGAGCTTCAGCTCCTCCGACATCCCGTTCGGCCCGGCGAACCCGATGTTGACCCGGTCCAGGTAGTTGATGAAGTAGAGCAGGCACAAGTACGGCAGGATCAATTTCCGCGGCACGTTACGGTTCCCCCATGAGTGATCGTCCGGTCGCCCTCGTCACCGGGGCATCCAGCGGAATCGGCTCGGCCATCGCCCGCAGTCTGGCCCCAACCCACGACCTGCTGCTAGCCGGACGCGACGAAACGTCCCTGTCCCTGCTGGCATCGGAACTCCCGGGCGCCACCGCGTGGCCCTTCGACCTCACCAACGCGGCCTCCGCCGACCTGGGCCCGCTTGGTCGCTTGGACGCGCTCGTGCACAGCGCCGGCATCGCCCTGCTCGGGCCTTTGTCCGAGGCGTCTCCGGACGACTGGCGCCAGACCTTCGAGCTGAACGTCTTCGCCGTGGCCGAGCTGACCAACCTGCTCCTGCCGCAGCTGCGCGCTGCCTCAGGCCACGTGGTCCTGATCAACTCGGGTGCGGGACGGAACGCCAACGCTGGCTGGGGCGTGTACGCGGCCTCGAAGTTCGCCCTCCGCGGCTACGCCGACGCACTGCGGGCCGACGAGCCGTCGTTGCGCGTGACTTCGGTGTACCCAGGCCGGACCGCCACGCCGATGCAGGAGGAGGTGCGGCGCCAGGAGGGTGGCGACTACGACGCCACCCAGTACCTGGACCCGGCCTCGGTGGGCCGCGCGGTGGCGTCAGCGGTACTGGCGACGCCCGACGCTCACATCACCGAGCTGATCGTGCGCCCCCGCCCACGCTGAGTTGTCCACAGCCTCATCAACAGCCTGTGGTCAGCACTTCGCCTTCTGTAGTCGCCTGGGCGTTGAAACCAATCGGTGTCGCGCGACGACTGCATGAGCATGACCGGGTTTGGCCGAGCGCCGTTTTCACGCTGGACGGTCCTTGTGGCGGCGCTGGTGGTTCTCGTCGTCACCGTCGCT
>JAVXWK010000949.1:0-28124 GCA_032230575.1 Pseudonocardiales bacterium
CGACTTCCTGATCGCACCGCTGGTCGGAGCGTCCGGCTTCGTGATCAGACGGCCGTCGATCGGTATCGGGCTGGTCGTCTCCGGGGTGCTCACGATTCTCGCGTTCCCGTTGCTGTGGCGGGAACACAGCGGGTCGGTGAACCCAGGACTGCACGACCGCGACTACCCCACCGGAGTCGCGGTCGCGCTGGGCCTGGTCTGGGCCGCCGTGGCCCTATACGAGGTCGCGGCGCACCTTCAGAAGCGTCGCCGTGCCAACGAAAACCACCACGTACCCGACGAGGAACAGGGCCGCCGTGGTGCCGCTCAGGTCGTTCAGCACGCCGGGGGCACCGGATCCGCCGACCGCTCCGGCCAGGTTGCCCGCGGAACCGCCGGGCAGGACCTTGGTCAGCGACTCGACCGGCCCGAGCAGGGAACCGACGCCGCGCAACAGGTTCTCGGTGACGATCGCCCACATCAGCCCGAGCCCGACGGCCAGCGCGGGCCCCTTGGTGATCACGCCGAGGAACACGCCGAACCCCGTCCACATCGCGGCGATCAGCAGTGACGCGACGAGCGGCTTCCACACGCCGAGGCCGGGCAGGCTCCAGTCCCAGCCCTCCAGCGACGCGACCGTGATCGACGCGCCGAGGTTCACCACGAACGTCAGCGCCACCAGCAGCACCACGATGATCCCCAGCGCGCCCAACGTTCCCGCCATCGCCGACACGCGACGCGGACCGGCCGTGAGCGTGGTCTTCCAGGTGCCCCAGCCGTAACCGCTGCCGATCGCCAGCGCGGCGAGCACCAGGATGATCGCGCCACCGAACATCGGCAGGCCGCGCACGACGGCCGCGCCCACGTTCTCCGGCTGCATCGCGTTGATCAGCTGCTGCTGGGACTGGCCGCGGGTGTTGGTGCCACCGTTGAGGGCCAGGTAGTTGAACACGTAGCCGAACGTCAGCGTCATCACCAGCCAGACACCGATCAGCACCCACGTCGCCGGCCACTTCCACAGGCGAAGCAGCTCCGCCTTGACGCTGCCCATCACGCCACTCCCGTCATCTCGAAGAAGACCTCTTCCAACGTCCGGCGCAGCGGCCGGACCTCCTGCACGTCCACGTCGGCGTGCACCAGAGTCCTGATCAACGCGCCCGCGTCCGTCTCCCGGACGTGCAGCACGTCGCCGTGCAGTTCGCTGCCCTCGATCAGCACGTGCGCCTTCTCGATCGGGTCCGCCTTGATCAGCAGCACGGTGTCGCCGCGCAACTGCTCGACCGTGCTCTCGGCGACGAGCTTGCCCTGCGAGATCACGCCGACCCGGTCGCAGATCTCCTCGACCTCACCGAGCAGGTGGCTCGACAACAGCACCGTCTGCCCCTGGGCGGCGAGCGCGCGCACCAGGTCGCGCATGTCGGCCATGCCCGCCGGGTCGAGGCCGTTGGTCGGCTCGTCCAGGATCAGCAGCTCGGGCTGGCCGAGCAGCGCCGCGGCGACGCCGAGACGTTGCTTCATGCCGAGCGAGTACCGGCGGAACTTCTCGTTCGCGGCGCCGGTGAGGTCGACCTGCTCCAGCACGGCTTCCACGTGCGCCCTGTCCACGCCGCGGCGGTGCGCGTGGACGCGCAGGTTGTCGCGGCCGGACAGGTACGGGTAGAAGCCAGGTCCCTCGATCAGCGACCCGACCTTGAGCAACGCCTTGGGGGTGCCCGGTGCCTCGCCCAGCACTCGGGCGGTTCCGCTGGTCGGCTTCACGAGCCCGAGCAGCATGCGGATCGTGGTCGTCTTGCCCGCGCCGTTGGGACCGAGGAACCCGTAGACCTCGCCCCGCCGCACGGACAGACTGACCTCGTCCACCACGGCGCGGTCGCCGTAGCGCTTCGTCAGCTTCTCCGTCGTCACGATCATGGGTCTAATCGTGTGACGTTCGCGCGTCCGGGTCGTCAGCCCCGGAGCGTCATCAAGATACGCACATCTGCGTACGCGCTCGGTCGTATCGTCAGCATCATGCGGATCAAATGGCAGGACATCGCGCTGACCGTGGCGCTGTTGTTCTTCGGCCTCGTGGGCACGCGGTTCGCCGCGCGGCTTCAGGGCGCTGCATCGCTCGACGTGCTCGCCTACCTGCTCATCACGGTGGCGGCGGCGGGCCTGCTGTTCCGCTCGGTCCGTCCGCTGTGGACGTTCGGCCTGACCACCCTGTCCATCGCCGTGTACCTGGCGCTGGGCTACCCGTTCGGGCCGATCCTGATCAGCGGCGTCGCGGCGATGTACGCGGTGGCGATGTACTCGTCCATCGAACTGGCCGCCGGGTGCGCCCTGGTGTACGCACTCGCGATCCTGCCGTGGTGGAACGACTCGATCACCTCGTGGATCACCTGGTCCGCGGGCTGGATCCTGCTGCCCGCCGCCGCCGGAGTGCTGATGAAGCTGCGCCGCCGGTCCGCTGTGGACGCTCGCGAGCACGCCGTCGTCTCCGAACGCCTGCGGCTCGCCCAGGAAGTCCACGACGTCGTCGGCCACGGGCTTTCGGTGATCGCCATGCAGGCGGGCGTCGCTTTGTACGTGCTGGACAAGGACCCCGCGAAGGCGCGCGCCTCACTGGAGGCGATCCGCGACACGTCGAAGGAAGCGCTCGACGGCCTGCGGTCCGAACTGGACACTCTGCGCGGCTCGGCTCCTTTGCGCCCGACGATTTCACTCGACGACCTCCCGGCACTGGCGTCCCGGATGCGCGAGGCGGGCCTCGAGGTCTCGGTCGAAGTAGATGCTGTGGAACTCCCCGACAACTACCAGATGGCCGTCTACCGGATCGTGCAGGAATCCCTGACCAACGTGCTGCGCCACTCCTCCCCCGGCGTCACCGCGTCGGTCCGGGTGTACTCGGTGCGGGGTTCGCTGGTCGTCGAGGTCGCCGACACGGGCACGCCCGCTGTCTTCGTGGAGGGTCACGGCATCACGGGCATGCGCTCGCGAGCTTCAGCGCTCGGCGGCACGCTCGAAGTATCCACATCGCACGGTTTCAAGGTCACCGCCCGGATACCGTTGCCCGCATGATTCGCGTGGTGGTGGCCGACGACCAGCCGCTCGTCCGGATGGGCTTGCGGACCCTGATCGAGACCGAGGACGGCGTCCAGTTCGCCGGCGAGGCCGCCGACGGCCGCGAGGCCCTCTCGCTGATCCAGTCGGTGAAGCCGGACGTGGTGTTCCTCGACATCCGCATGCCGCTGATGGACGGCCTGGAAGTCCTCCGGCGAGTCTCGGCCGATGCCTCGTGTGCCGACGTTCGAATCGTCATGCTCACGACGTTCGACCTCGACGAGTACGTCTTCGAGGCCCTGCGCACCGGCGCGTCCGGCTTCCTGGTGAAGGACTCCGACCCGACCGACCTGCTGCGCGCCGTCCACGTGGTCGCCGACGGCGGGTCCTTGTTGTCTCCGTCCGTGACGCGCCGCGTGATCGATCGGTTCGCGTCCGGCGCGTCGGCGAGGCCCGTGCCGCACCTGGACAAGCTGACCGAGCGCGAGCGGGAGATCATGCGGCACGTCGCGTCCGGCGCGTCCAACGACGAGATCGCGGCCGTGCTGGTGATCTCGCCCGCGACGGTGCGCACGCACGTGTCGCGGGCGATGGTGAAGCTGGGGGCGCGCGACCGCGCCCAGCTCGTCGTGTTCGCGGTCCAATCCGGGCTGACCTGACTGGGTCATCTCGTCCAACAAGCTCATGGACTGGAAGACGGCCGACTCGGCACAGACCCTCATGCAGGCACACGAGACGTTGAGCCGCCTGATGCCACGTCCAGACGCGAGCCCGAAGGCATGGCTGACGTACTACCGACGCAGCGCCGCCGTCTACGCGCGTGTCGCCGAGATCGACCGCGGCCACTTCCACGAGACGATGTTCTGGGCGACCCGCGAGCGGGAGAAGGCCGAAGCCATCGAGTCGGCGTCAGCCCTGACGTGACTCGAAGGCAGCTTTGAGGCCATCAGCGACCGACGAGGGGATCGAGGAGTAGGAGCGCGGCGGCTGCGGGTCGTACTCGATGCCGACCTGCACGGCCTGCGCCACCATCTCGCCGAACTCCGCCTCGACCAGCCGCAACGCCATGTCGATGCCCGCCGAGACGCCCGCGCCCGACACGACCTTGCCGTCGAACACGACCCGGTCCTCGGACACCTCAACGCCACGGTCGGACAAGTCCGAACGCGCCGCCCAGTGCGTGGTCGCCCGAGAGACCAGCCCGGCTTCGGCGAGCAAGGTCGAGCCCGTGCACACCGAGGTCGTCCACTTCGTCGTCGGGTGCACCTCCCGCAGCCACTCGACGACGCCACCGGAGTCCGCGAGCAACTCCCGCCAGTGCCCGGAACCCGGCACCACGATGATGTCGGTCGACTTCAGCGAGGCGAACGTGTCGGTCGGCACGACCGACAGCCCGTTGTCCGACTTCACCGGCTCGAGCGACGCGGCCACGAACCGGCACGAGACCACCGGCACCGAGCCGAGCACCTCGAAAGGGCCCACGAAGTCGAGTGCGGTCATGTTCGGGTAGAGCACGAACGTTGCGTCCATCAGGCAACCCCAGTGGTCCGGAAACGGGCGCGGTAGCTGCCCGGCGACACGCCGAGCACGCGCAGGAAGGCCCGGCGCAGGGTCTCGGCCGAGCCGAAACCCGACTGGCGGGCGACGAGGTCCAACGAGTCACCGCTCGAAGCCAGCCGGTCGGCGGCGGCCTCGACGCGGGCTCGTTCGACGTAGACGGCTGGCGAGACGCCCACGTTGCGCGAGAAGACGCGGGCGAAGTGCCGCACGCTCATCATCGCCTTGCGGGCCATCACCGGCACGGTCCACTCGCGGGTCGGGTCGGCGTGGATGTCGTCGAGCAGCGCGCGCAACGACGTGTCCGACACCGGGCGAGAACGGGTGTGCACGCTGAACTGCGACTGGCCGCCCGAACGCTGCAGGAAGACGACCAGGTACTGCGCGATCCTGCGGGCCAGGCCGGGACCGTGGTCCTGCTCGACCATCGCCAGCGCGAGGTCGATGCCCGCCGTCACGCCGGCCGACGTGGACACCGTGCCGTCGCACACGAAGATCGCGTCCGGTTCGACCTCGACACCGCGGTTCTCCAGCTCGCCGGTGAACGCCCAGTGCGTGGTGGCCCGCCGCCCCTCGAGCAACCCGGCACCGGCCAGCACCACGGCGCCCGTGCACACCCCGGCCACCCGCCGCGATCGAAGAGCGAGCCGCCGCAGGTTGGTCGTGAGGACCGCGTCCGACGCGGCCTCGTCGTACCCCCAGCCGCCGACGACCAGCAGCGTGTCGATCTCGCGGTCGAGCGCGCGCAGGTCCGCACCTGCCTCGATCCGCACCCCCGCCGTCGCGGTGAACGGGCCGCCCCCGAGCGTGGCCAGCGTGACCCGGTACCGCTCACCCCCGTAGTTCGCTGCCTGGAACACCTCGATCGGTCCCGCCAGATCCAGCAGCGCCGTGCGGTCGTAACCGACCACAACAATTTCCCTCAGATTCCCCACACCTCCACTTTCCTCAACACCGGCGAAGGCGGCAACGCCTTATCCCCCTCGCATTCGGCCACCTGCGTGAGCCGGCGAACCACATGCGCGCCGGCAGTCCACATCGGACCTCCACGCCCAGTCGTGGCCGAATTCGCGGGCGGCAGGTGACCTGGCCTGCGTTTCTCGAGCCACACGCGGCCGGTAAGCTCACCGGCGATGCGAAGAGTCCTGCCCCTCGCGGTGACCGGCCTGCTCGCGATCCTGCTGATCGTGAGCGACCACCCGTTCCCGCCACCCTCGGACCCCGATCGCGAGTCCAGGACCGCGGTCGTGGCGCTCGGCGACAGCACGATGTCCGGCGAGGGCGCGGGCAGTTACGAACCCGGCACCAACGGTGAGGCGGGCGGCAACTGGTGCCACCGCTCGACCGAGGCGTCGATCATGAAGGCCCAGATCCAGGCCGACCGGAAGATCAACCTGGCGTGCTCGGGCGCGAACTCCGACAAGCTGCGCAACGACCAGCTGCCGCAGCTGCGCAAGATCGCCGGGGCGAACCGCGTGACCGCGATCGTCGTGGCCATCGGCGCGAACGACGACCCGCACTTCGCCGAGGTGCTCAACAAGTGCTTCGAGGCGTGGGGCAAGCGCAGCGACTGCACGTCGTCGGTCGCCGGGGAGTGGTCGAAACGCGTCCGGCGGATGATCCCCAAGGTCGAGAACACGCTCAACGCCATCCGCCAGACCATGCGCGACTCCGGCCACCCCGACTCCGGCTACCAGCTGGTCGTCCAGTCGTACGCGGCGCCGGTGTCGCCGAAGATGCCGCGCTCGCTGCAGAACCTGTCCGGCTGCCCGTTGCGCGCCTCGGACCTCGACTGGGTCGTCGACGAGGCGGTACCGGAGCTGTCGAACGGCCTGCGCACGGCAGCGGACAAGGTCAACGCCCGGTTCCTGGATCTCTCCCGCGCCGGCGAGGGGCACGAGGCGTGCGTGAGCAAGCCGCAGAACGAGTGGTTCACGCGGCTGACGGTCGACTGGGACAGCCTGAAGGACGAGAAGCGCGCACCGCACGCGTTGCAGGAGTCGTTCCACCCCAACGCTCTCGGTCACGAGCAGATCGGCCGCTGCCTCACCGAGTTCCTGGCGACCGACAAACGCGACGGCACGTGCCTGCCGCGGCTGGACGGCGCGCTCGGCCTCACGACCGAGGGCTGACCCAGCGCTTCACTTCCGCGAGCGGCCAGCCCGGATCACCTTTGCGGGCAAAGGAAGCCCACGCCGCGGCGATGTCGCCGCGGAACATCGCCCGCACGTCCGCGCCGTGATGCGCGGGCGGCCCCGCGTAGATCGACCGGAACGCCCGCCCGTGCTCGTCCGCGAGCCGCACAGTAGGCCGCTGAAACAGTTCAACGTCTTCATCAGCCGTGTGGCACACCAGCAGATCCACGTCGTACGGGCCTTCCAGCGGCGATCGCGGCAGCGTCCAGCCGTCCACGATCGGCTGGTACAGCACGACATCCGGCTCCGCGGCCCGTTGCACCGCGACAGCTTCCTCCTGCGTGAAGAACCGCCCGGCCAAGCTGTGCGCAATTGCCTTGTGGAACAACCCTTTCGCGGCAGGCATCACCATCAGCGACGCCACGGTCTGCGCGCCTGACGACTGCCCGGCCACCGTGACGTTGCCCGGATCTCCGCCGTAGTGCTCGATGTTCCGCTGAACCCACCTCAACGCCGAAACGACGTCCAGCAGCCCGCGATTGTGCGGAAACCCTTCCAGCGCACCGTATCCATCGACCGCGAGCCGGTAGTTGCAGCTCACGAACACCACCCCGAGCGAGGCCAGCACATCACCCGCGTACTCGGGTTGCGACGACGAGCCAACGGTGTTCGCGCCGCCGTGCACCCACAGCAGCACCGGCGCACCGGAGTCCACTGTGGACCAGATGTTCAGCGTGTGCGAGTCGCCGAACGCGCCGGTCGGCTCGCCGTCGCAGTCCACCGGTGGGTGGAGGCGCAGCGAGCCGACCGCGGGTTCGGCGTAGCGAATGCCCAGGTGGTGGCTCAAGCCTCCACCGGCACCGGGACGGACGGCAGCACCCGCAGGTTCGCCGCCGCCCGTTCGAGCTGCGAGAGAACGCTCGGCCGCATCCCGGCGATCTCCTGGTCCGCCGCGGCGCCGGCCATCTCCTGCATCAGCACCTGCTGCGGGTGATCACCCTCGGCGTCGGCGACCGCCAGCACGCGGAAAGCCGTGCCGGGCGGGAAGACCACGCGTTCCTCGGTGGCCACGGCGACGCGGTCCGCCACCTCGACCCGGCGGCCGGTGACCGACCACAGCAAGTACTCGGTGGCGCCCTCGACGCGCTGCGCCGGGTTCGCGATGGCATCGAGCAGACCGTGCTCCACCAGCACGTCGCCGCTGCGGTAGCGACGCGGGCCGGTCGGGCCGCTCTGCCCCCACACCGCCGCGATGCCGTTGTGCAGCGGCAGGCGGTTCAGGCCGGACACGATGCACGCGACATACGGGCGCAGACGGCCGAGACGACCCATGCGCAGCGTGTCGACGACCATGTCCTCGTCCTGCGACACGCACGCGAGCAGCGCCGTCAGGTCGGTGACCATGGCCTCGAACGCGGCCGGGTCCTCCTCGGCGTCCGGACGCTGAGCCAGCAGACGGCACACGGTCGCCGCGTGCACGCCGTAGCGCTCGCCCAGAGCGCGACGGACGGCGTCACGTTCCAGGTCCGAGCTGTTGTGGTCCGGCAGCACGGTCTCGCGCTCACCGTTGCTCTGGGCCGGGAGCTCCCACGACGCCAGCGGCTGCGCCGGCAGCGGGCCGTCGACCCGGAACCGGACAGCGGCCGCATCCGGATCAGCGGATGGGAACGCTGCTTCCTCGGCGTCGGCCACGATCTGGGACGACACCGTGACGGTCGCGGTCTCGGACGGCGGCAGCTGCACGTAGGCGGGCTCGGTCTCGGCCGGGGTGACCGGCGTGAAGAAACCGGTCCCGTTGCCGGACGGTTCGCGGTTCGACAACACCTGCGCGGCAGCACCGAGCGCCGCCGCGATCGTCGCGGGGGCACCGGAGTTCTGCGCTGCCGAAGCCTGGGCTGCCGAAGCCTGCGCTGCCGAAGCCTGCGCTGCCGGAGCCTGGGCTGCCGGAGCCTGGGCCCCGAACGTGGGCTGCGGAGCGGGGTTCTCGGACATGGCGTGCGCGGGCGCGGCGTGCTGCGGAACCGTCGGAGGCGGCGGCGGAGGTGCCGACACCTTGGAGTCGCAGAACACGACCCGCAGCAGCTTGCGCACCTCGGGCTCAAGGCGTTCCACGAGAGCAGCACCGTGCACCGCGACCGCACCGGGCGTGGTGCGTCCCGGCGTGCCCACGGTCAGACGCGCCCACTCCGGGTCAACGGGCTGAGAGCGCACCTCGGCCGCGTTGTACGGCTCGTCGTGCTCACGCACCCACAGACCGGAAGGCACGACCTCGAGCACAACACCGTCGCCGAGGGAGAACACGCCAGGCTCGACCTCGGTGAGGCCCTGCACCGGCGCGCGGTAACCCGACACGGCGGGCACGGCCTCGTGCGGCGAGCACATCACCTCGGTCACGAACGGCCGCCACGTCTGTTGCCCGCGCGGGTCGACCGCGATCACCGCGGGTCCGCCCGAGCGCAGGTTGCCGACCGGCAGACCGGTGAACATCGCGATCGGCTCGCCGAGCTGGTCCGCGACGAGGCGTCCGAGCGCGGTGTCGATGCCGTACGGGACGAGCCGCACGCGCGACCGAGCCGCCTGGGGCAGCGCGGTCAGCAGCCGGCACACCTCGTCGGTCGGGATCGCCGACTGGCCGGGCCCGCCGACCACGACGGTGAGCACGTTGTCGCGGCACGGCAGCGCCACGATCGGCCGCGCGTCCTGGGCGGCCGCGTCGAACGGCGGCTGCTGAGCACGCAGCCACAGACCGGCCGGAATCGGCTCGGAGATGCCGATATCGCCCGTCGGCCACGGCGAGTTCGGGTCCATCGCCTCCCACTGCGGCACCGGGAACCGGCGGCCGAACGGCATCGGCGACGCGTTCGGCTGGAACCGCACCCAGCTGCCGTAGCCCTGGGTGCCGACGACGAACGCCGCACCGGGCACGGTGGTCAGCACGCCATCGGGCGCCACGACCTCGGACTGCAGCTGCTCGGCGAGCCACTGCGCGGGCGCGGTGGGCCGCATGGTGCCCGCGTGCGACACCGCGAGCCGGATCGGCCCGCGGCCGCCGAGCGCGGTCACGACGTGGGGCCAGAAAGTGCTCTGGTCGCCGCTCGGGAAGTCGACCACGACCACGGTGCGGCCTCGGTCGACCGGAAGGGTGCGGGCGAGGCCGGACGCGGCCTGGCTCGGTCCCTCAGGTGCGGAGACGACGAGCGTCGCGCCGACGAAGTTCGCCGCGAACGGCGTCCGTTGCGGCAATGGCTCCGGCGGCGGCGCTGCTGCCGGGGGCTGCTCGACGGGGTACAGATCCGTGTTCGTCGCAGGGTTCGACCCCGCCCCCGAACCGCGGGTCTGTGTCTTTTGGTCGCCATGGGCGGCGGCACGTCGGCCCATCAAGCGCCTGATCACCTCCGTGCCATCCCGTTCACTCGCCCTTTCGGCTTAATCGGGCAACGGTCGTGCACGCTACCAAGACGCAGCGCACACCTGTCACCCAGTCGGGTTATTTGGTCTCATCCGATCGAGACCCACACGGCGCGCGCTCGTCCGCACACTCCGTGAGGGCCGATGATCGCTGACGCCGAGTAGGCCTTGCGTCCGTCCCGGCCAAGTTCCCACGCTATGAGCACGTGGTCCACGCCCAGTTCCACCGGCTGCTCCACCTGGGCGACAAAAGTGCCGAGCACGAACGCCGGACCGCTGTCGGGGGCCACGGGCTGTGCCGACGGGCAGTCCAGCGCGGCCCAGACGATCTCCGGCAGCACGTTCACGCCGTCGTTGGGCAGCAGGTCGGTGGGCCGCCACACACCGGCCCATTCAGGCCGCCCATCCAGCGGGCCGAGCAGTGCCGCGATGCCGTCCTCACGACCGGGACCGCACCCGAAGCACGTCGGGAACGGGTGCTTCTCGCGCCACGGCACCTTCGCAGCGGCCCTGTGCGCCTCGTCCAGCGTCGGAACCGCGGGAACGTCGAGGTCGAGGGTGGCGGGCTCGGCGCTCGCGATCACGGTCGTGCCGTCGAGCAGGTCGCCGCCGCGGACCTCCATCTCGCGGTCGAGCGGCACGGGCTTGCGCAAACGGACACTGACGGTCGCGGCGTCGACGTGCGCGGCGAGCAGACCGGCGGAGTAGCCGCCGTTGCCCATCCCGGGCGGGCCGTTGAACCGGCTCAGGACCTTCACAGTGCTCATCACAGGGCCGGTCATGACACCGCCTCCACGTAAACCCACTGGCCGTTCTCCCGGACGAACCGGCTCCGCTCGTGCACGACGCCCCCGACGTAGTGCGCGCGGAACTCGACGACGCCCTCGTTCTGCAGCAACCCGCCGTTTTCAGTTGCCAGTATTTCGAGCTTCAGCCAGCGGTCGGTCGCGTCGATCCCGGCGCTCGCGGGGCGGTGTTCCGCGGCCCACGTGCGCAGCAGGTAGTCCTCATCGGACACGGCGAAAGCGCTGTAGCGCGACCGCATCAGCTGCTCGGCGGTGGCCGCGGTGCGGGCCCCGGAGTGCAGCGCACCGCAACAGTCCACATAGGACTGACCGGTGCCGCAGGGGCACAGTTTGTTGTTCACGTCCACATTGTGCCTGGTGAACCCGTTAGAACCGATGTCGCACCTCATACGTACCCCTTGTCAAGACTGACTCGCGGGAGGCAGAGGAGACGGCAAGTGAGTGTCGAGAGCAGGACAGAGCTCGTACCGCTGCGCACGTGGTTCGGGCTGCGGTGGCGCGGCTACGACCGCGACGAGGTGGACGACTACGTCGCCGAGCTGGAGGCCGAGCTTCGCCTGGTCACCGCCGATCGTGACGCGTCAGAAGCCAGGGCCGACGCCCTGGCCAGCAGGTTGATGTCCGTTCAGGAGGAGAACGCGGGGCTGCAGGACGGCCTGCACCGCATCTGCCTCACCCCCATCGACCCGAAGGGCCTGCCGGAACGGCTCGCCCGCATGGTCGCGCTGGCCGAGGAAGAACGCCGGGAAGTCATCAGGGACGCGCAGCTGAAAGCGTTGATGATCGTCGGCGAGGCCGAACAGCGCGCCCGCAATCTGGACGAGGAGGCGGCGGCCAAGCGCGAGGAGATTCGCGAGGACTTCCGGCTCGCCATGTCGGCACGCCGGGCAGAAGCCATGCGAGCGCTGGCAGAACTGCGAAATGTCGCCATCGACGAAGCGGAGCGCATTATCGCAGAAGCGAAGGTGCATGGCGCAAGAATCCACTAGGTGATTCCGAAGACTTACAACCGGATCGTTTGGGACAGCCCCCGCCGCCCAACAGCACGAGGGAACCCATTCGATTCACCGCAGTCCTGTCGGCACTCGTGGCCGTGCCGAAGTCCTGGTTCACGACCGCGGACGTGAGGTTCGCCCGACTCCCCCATCCGGCGAAGAAAGGCGTCTCAACACCCCCGGACGATTCCCGTTCGCATGTTCAGGGTGTTCTTCCGCCTGGCCCGGTGAGGTACGGACCCGGGCATTCTCGAGCCCATCACGTGGCAGGTCGTTTGAACCAGCACCACAAAGCCGGGCGGAGATACCCGAAGAATCTCCGCCCGGCTTCACCTATTAATTTCCCCTATTCACCCGTGAAGGCTATTGCGGTCCATTGGCGTGGAATGTTTCCATTTCGCGCATGGACATGGGGAGTTCAACACCGATCGTCGCCTACCTGGTCGCCTGCCTCGGCTCGGCACTCGGCCTGCTGTCCAGCGAGCGGGCCCGCAACGCGGTCGGCGCCCCGCGCAACTGGTGGCTCGCGGTGGCGGCGGTGTCGATCGGGGGCCTGGGCATCTGGGGCATGCACTTCACCGCGATGCTCGGCACGTGGATGGGCGCGAACGTCGCCTACGACATTCCCGTCACGTTGCTGAGCATGATCGTCGCCATCGTGGTCGTCGGCATCGGCCTGGTGCCGGCGCTGCGGCGCACCACCGACGACCGCTTCTGGCCCCTCGCGGCAGGCGGCCTGGTCACCGGGCTCGGCGTCGCCGCGATGCACTACACCGGCATGTCGGCGATCGAGATCAACGCCGAGATCACCTACGACACCGCCATCGTCGTGCTGTCCATCGCGATCGCCGTCTTCGCCGCGACCGCGGCCCTCTGGTTCACGAGGGAGGTCAGCGGCCCGCTCGCCGTCCTCGGCGCCTCACTGGTGATGGGCCTCGCCGTCACGGGCATGCACTACACCGGTATGCACGCCATGAACGTCGTGATCACCCAGCGCGCCTCGGTCGTCGCGGACAACTCCGAGGACCTGATCATGTCGCTGATCATCGGCGGCGCCGGCTTCAGCGTGCTCATCGTCTTCCTGCTGGCGCTCACGTCGTCCGACGAGGAAGGCCTCGAGGACGCCGAGCTGCTCGACCGCGTGATGCGCCGGGCCCAGAGCTGACGCAGGTTCAACGCAGGTGCACCAGCACCATCCCGTCGTTGCCGGGAGCAGTCTCCACCCGCCGGTACAGCTTCTTGACGTGGGGTTGCTTCAGCATCGCCAGCACGCGGCTCCTGAGCTTGCCGGACCCCTTGCCCGTGATGATCTCGACGAGCGGCACCTTCTGCGCCGCGGCCCGGAAGAGCGCGTTGCGCACCGCCAGCGCGATGTCCTGGTCGCTGCGGAAGACCGGGTGCAGATCAACGGTCAGCTTGTCAGGCACCTCGGGATCATATTTTGCGCCGCCCGGTGGCCAGCCCGCGGCTCACGAGGTAGTCGTAGCAGTCTCGCAGCAGCCAGAACATGTCGTGGTGCGAGCGGTCCATCTCGACGATGTTCCACTTCACCGCCGGGTTGGCGCGCACAACGCCGGGCACGTCGATCACGCCCGTGCCGTACGGGACCATGTAGTCGTCCATGCCCTTCGCGGGCCCGTCCTTGATGTGGATGAACTCCAGCCGCCGGCCCAGCGACGCGGCTACCTCGGCGGGGTCGACCCCGCCGACCTTCGCCCAGTACGTGTCGAGCTCGAGGACGACCCGCGGATCCAGCTCGCGCAGCAGGATGTCGTAGGCCTTGCGCCCGTGGAAGACCTCGCGGAACTCCGCGAAGTGGTTGTGATAGCCGATCCGCATGCCGTACCGGGCGGCGTTGACCACCGCCTGGTTGATCCGCTCCGCCCCGCGCTTGATCGCGTCGACCGAGTCGAACTCCTCCGGCTCCAGGCTCCACACGAGCGTCCGCGCACCGAGTTCCGCCTGCTGGTCGAGGATCTCGGTCGCGTCAGGCCCCGACGGGAACGGCGCGTGCGAGCTGCACAACCCGAGCCCGAGCGCGTTCAGGCGGGCCTTGACCACCTTCGGCGCGTGCCCGTACAGCTCGTAGCTCTCGATCGCGACGTAACCGATCTCCGCGACCTTGCCCAGCACTCCCAGCAGATCCTTCTCGGCCTGCTCGTGCAGCGACCACATCTGCAACGCGATGGGCGCGGGAGTCCTGGCCTGCGCCTCGGAGACAGGAAGAGCCGCGCCCACTGCTGTGCCCACTGCTGTGCCCACTGCTGTGCCCATTGCCGCGAGCGCTGCCGACGCCAGCACGGAACGACGGCTGACCGACATGCGAAACCCCTTGAGCCGCTTGGATTCGTACCGTTCCGAACGTAGCAATCCTGTTCGGACTCACCCAGGGCCTCGACGACCGGGTTTCCACCCGGTCGCTCATACGGGAAGGGCGTCTCCGGGGAAGCCGTGGCACGGGTGCACCTCGACACGCATCATCCCGGCCCGCACGCAGGGGTCCGCGGCCATGATCTCCGCGGCTTCCTCCGGCGACACGGTCATGATCGCGACACCACACACGTCGTCGGATGCGACCGGGCACAGGACCGCGATGGTTCCCCCGGCGCGCAGCGACACCATGCGCCGCTGGTGTTCGAGCTCGATCGCGCCCGCGCCGTCCATCGTCCTGGCCGCCCAGTGCAGGATGGCCAGGCTGAACGGCTTCGCGGTCGCGGCCAGAGCCTGGATCTGTTCGTCGGTCACGCTCATGAGGTCCCCCTGATCTGTTCAGCCAGCGACACGATGATTCCCTCGGGCCCGCGCACATAAGCCATCCGCCACACGCCCTCGTACTCGCCGATCCCTCCCACCAGGCCGAAGCCCTGCGCGGCGGCGTGGTCGACCGCGGCCTGGAGGTCGTGCACCTCGAAGGCGACGTTGCGCAGCCCCAGCTCGTTGGCCGGTGCGGCGGGCGAACCCGGCAGGTGGTCCGGCCGCGTGAAGCTCGACAGCTCCAACGTGGTCCCACCGGCGGGCGCGTGCAGCATGACGATCTCGACGCGTGCGCCGGTCATGCCGATCACCGTGTCCAGGAACTCGCCCTCGACCGCCATCTTCTGGCCGGCCTCCAGGCCGAGACCCACGAAGAACGCCGTCACGGCGTCGAGATCGGCGACGGTGATGCCGACGTGGTCGAAGCGCCTTGCGAACGTCATCAGACTCCCCCGAGTTTTCTTCACGAGATGCTACGTCGACGTACTGTGCGACGGTGCGAAATGACGATCAGCCGGCGTTGGCCGTGACCGCTGCCGTACGCGGCGGCGACCTCACCGGTTTGCGCAGGCTGCTGGCGGACAACGCCGGCCTGGCGACCGCGCGAATCGTGGACGACCGCGGTTGTGGACGCACCCTGCTGCACGTGCTGACGGACTGGCCCGCCGGGTGCCAGAACGGAGCGCGGACCGTGGCGGTGCTCGTCTCGGCGGGAGCCGATGTCAACGCACGCTTCCAAGGACCTCACAGCGAGACGCCATTGCACTGGGCCGCGAGCGCCAACGACGTCGTGGTGCTCGACGCACTGCTCGATGCCGGCGCGGACATCGACGCGGACGGCGCGGTGATCGCCGGCGGCACCCCGCTGACGGACGCACGGGCGTTCGCGCAGTGGAACGCGGCTCACCGCCTCGTCGAACGCGGCGCGACCGTCACGTTGGCCGATGCCGCCGCTCTCGGTCTTCGCGACCACCTCGAACGGCTACTTCCCGGCGGCAACGTCCAGGAGGCGTTCTGGAACACGTGCCACGGCGGACAGCGGGACTGCGCCGAGCGGCTGCTCAGCGAGGGCGCGGACCTGAACCAGCTGCCGTCGTGGGAACGGCTGACACCCCTCGACGCGGCGCTGCGCAACGACTTCCAGGACGTGGCCGACTGGTTGCGAAGCCGGGGCGGCAAGCGCGCGGCCGAGTTGTGACCGCGCGCCGCACGTCCTAGTCCCTCTCGATCACGTGCCCGATCACGTCCGGTCCGGGATGCGCGTGACCCGAGCCGTCCCGCCGCGGATCGACGTCCGGCAGCTCCACGGGTGCGCCCTTCAGGTCCGCACCCGCCGGACGGGAGCCGATCCACGCCAGCACCAGGTGCGACTCGCCCTTGAGGAACCGCTGCGACCGCACGCCACCCGTGGCGCGGCCCTTCGCCGGGTACTCGCTGAACGGCGTGACCTTGACGCTCTGCCCGGACGAGGTGACGACCATCGGCTCACCGTGCTCGTCGTCGTCCGTGCGGATCGCTCCGAAGAACACCACGTACGCGTCGCCGCTCAGGTTGATGCCGGCCATGCCGCCACCCTTGAGACCCTGCGGCCGCACCAGCTTCGCGTCGTAGCGCAGCAACGACGAATCAGAGCTGACGAACGCGAGCGTCTCGCTGCCGTCGGTGAGCCAGGTACAGCCGACGACCTCGTCGCCGTCCTTGAGCGAGATGACCTCGAACTCGTCCGACCGCACCGGCCACTCCGGCGAGCACACCTTGACCGTGCCGAGCTTCGTGCCGAGCGCGACACCGGGCGACTCGCCGGGATCGAGCGGCACGATGCCGATGACCTTCTCGCCCTTGTCCAGCGGCACCAGTTCACTAGCCGCCATGCCACCGCTGAGCGACACCGTGCCGTTCTGCTCGGGCAGCACCGGCAACGGCAGCACCTCGGTCTTGAACGCACGACCGAGGTTCGTGATCAGGACGACCTGCCCGCGCGCCGTCGAATGCACCACGGCGGACACGGCGTCGTGCTTGGTCCGGCCGGCCCTGCGCTTGCCCTCCGACACCTCCTCCGACTCGGCCGCGGTGCGCGCGACGAGCCCGGTGGCGCTGAGGATGACCTGGCACGGGTCGTCGGCGACCTCCAGCGGCCCGGCGGGCTTGGACGCCGCCAGCACCTCCTTGAGGTCACCGTCGATGAGGCTGGTGCGACGGTCGCCGCCGAGCTCCTTGGCAACCGTGGCCAGCTCTTGTGACACGAGCTTCTTGAGCACGCTCTCGTCGTCGAGGATCGCGGTCAGCTCGGCGATCTCCTGGTTGAGCTTCTCCTGCTCGTTCTCGAGCTCGAGCTTGTCGTACTTGGTGAGGCGGCGCAGCGGCGTGTCGAGGATGTAGGCGGCCTGGATCTCCGACAGCTTGAACTGCTTCATCAGGCCGTCCTTGGCGGCAGCCGCGTTCTCGCTGGCCCGGATCAGCTTGATGACCTTGTCGATGTCGAGCAACGCGATCAGCAGCGCCTCGACCAGGTGCAGGCGTTCCTCGCGCTTGCGCCTGCGGAACTTCGTGCGCCGCGTGACGACCTCGTACCGGTGCTTGAGGAAGACCTCCAGCAGCTCCTTGAGGCCGAGCGTCTGCGGCTGCCCGTCGAGCAGCACCAGGTTGTTGATGCCGAACGACTGCTCCATCGGCGTCAGGCGGTAGAGGTCCGCCAGCAGCGCCTGCGGGTTCACGCCGACCTTGCACTCGATGACGAGCCGGATGCCGTTCTCGCGGTCGGTGAGATCCTTGACGTCCGCGATTCCGGTGAGGCGCTTGGACTTGTTGACCTCGTCGGTGATCTTCTCGACGATCCGCTCGGCACCGACGCCGTACGGGAGTTCGGTGACCGTGATCGCCTGGCGGCCACGCGAACCTTCCAGCAGTCCGATCTCGACCTTCGCGCGCATCCGGACCACGCCGCGGCCCGTCTCGTAGGCCTTCCGCACCTCGTCGAGGCCGAGCAGGATGCCGCCGGTGGGGAGGTCGGGCCCCGGCACGAACTCCATGAGCTTGTCGAGACCGGCGTCCGGGTGCGTGATCAGCCACCGCGCCGCTCCCACGACCTCGCGCAGGTTGTGCGGGATCATGTTCGTGGCCATACCGACCGCGATACCGGACGTGCCGTTGACCAGCAGGTTCGGGAACGCCGCCGGGAGCACTGTCGGTTCTTCGAGTGAGCCGTCGTAGTTCGGCCGGAAGTCGACCGTGTCCTCGTTCAGCTCACCGACGAGCTGCATCGCCGCGTGGGACATGCGCGCTTCGGTGTATCGGCTCGCGGCCGGCCCATCGTCTGGGGAACCGAAGTTGCCATGTCCGTCGATCAGCGGCTCGTTGAGCGAGAAGTCCTGCGCGAGGCGCACCAACGCGTCGTAGATCGCCGTGTCGCCGTGGGGGTGGTAGCGACCCATGGTGTCACCGACGACCCGGGACGACTTCACGTATGGGGAGGTGGGCCGCTGACCGTTGTCGTGCATTGAGTAAAGAATGCGGCGGTGCACGGGCTTGAGGCCATCGCGCGCGTCGGGCAGCGCCCGCGAGTGGATGACCGAGTACGCGTACTCCAGGTACGAGTCTTCGATCTCCGTTTTCAGCGAGTTGTCGAGAACCGTGGCGCCGGCGCGGTCGAACGCGGCGGGGTCGACCCTGGTCGTGGGTCCCTTGCGGCGTGCCATGACTGTTCCAGCTCTTTCTGTCTGAGGCTCAGAGGTCGATGGCCGACTGGTCGACCCGTGCGGAGGACTCGATGAGCCAGTTGCGGCGCGGCTCGACCTTCTCGCCCATCAGCAGTTCGAGTGCTTCCTCAGCGGCTTCGGCATCGTCCATCGTGATGCGCCGAACGGAACGGGTGGTGGGATTCATCGTGGTCTCCCACAACTCGTCCGCGTCCATCTCGCCCAGGCCCTTGAACCGGGGTACCGGCGTGACGACCGTCTTGCCGGCCTTTTCCAGCTTCGCGACGGTCTGTTCCATCTGGCGCTGGCTGAAGGTGAAGTGCGTTTCGGCGTTGCGCCCGCGGGTCATGACCTTGTGCAACGGAGGCATGGCGGCGTACAGGCGACCGTCCTCGATCACGGGCCGCATGTACTTGGCGAACAAGGTGATCAGCAGCGTGCGGATGTGGCTGCCGTCGACGTCCGCGTCTGCCATCAGGATCACTCGGCCGTATCGCATCTGCGGAAGGTCGAACGTGCGGCCGGTGCCGGCGCCGAGAACCTGGACGATGGAAGCGATCTCAGCGTTCCTCAACGTGTCGGCGAGCGACGCCTTCTGGACGTTGAGAATCTTGCCGCGCAAGGGAAGCAGCGCCTGGTACTCGGACACCCGCGCCATGCGGGCACTATTGTGGACGAACACACCGGCTTCGAGCGCGAAGTTGTGGTAGCCGTCCACGGTCAGGTCGTAGACGTCTTGGCGCTCCGGCAAGGCCTCAACGGATGCGACCGTGTGATTGACCATCGACGCCGCTTCCCGTAGCCGCGCGAAGTCGTCGTCGTAGTGAGCCAGGACCTTGAGGAACCTCAGCCCCGTCTTCGCGTTCTCCTTGCGATCGAGCTCGTAGGACAACGCCAGCTCGAAGTTCGACGGCGTGTCCAGCATCGGCGCCAGCCGCTTCAACGCGGCGATCCGACGGCCATCGTTCTGCCGCGCGACCTTCTCCTCGCGCGGCACCGACTCGACGTAGCGACGTCGACCTGCCTGGATCTTCACCAGGTGGCCGTTGGACGGATCGGCCAGCCGCTGCTTCATCCGCGCCGAGTGCTCGCGGCCGAACTCCGGATTGTTCTCGTGCCAGGCGATGACCGCGTCACGTTGGCGCTGACGCTCAGCCGGGTCGGAGAACTGTTCGACAGTGGTGCGCGAACGCCAGGCGAGCAGTTCCTCGTCCTGCCACTGCGCCGCAGAGCGTTCGCTCCACTCCTCGCGCTTACCGGGCTGAGCGAAGAAGGCACGCACTCGTTCGGCGGCCGCGGCACGGTGCTCCGGGTTCGCCCAGTATTCGGCCTGCAACGCGCGCATGCGCTCGGCGTAGGCGGCCTTCTCCTCGTCGCTCAGCGCCGAGTACCAGTCCAGGAAGCCCTGCTCGATGCGCGCGCGGAACGCCGGATCTTGGTTCAGTTCGGCCAGCCGCGCCAGGCAGGAGGACCGGAACTCCGGGTTCTTCCACTGTTCGGACAGCATCGCGGACTTGAACTCGGTGCCACCTGCCGCCAGCCACGCGCGGTAACCCTCGTGCACGTGCTCGCCCATCATCGCGGCGTGCAGTGCGGCGTGGTCCTCCCACGTCATTCGCTTGAGGTTGCGCGGGTCGTTGTTCCGCTTGTCCACGTCGACGTGGTGGCGAACGTTGCCGTTCTCGGTGCTGTCGAAGCCGTGGCGCAGGTTGTACGCATCGGCGAGGTAGTGGGTGTAGACCCATTCCTGCCGGTCGTTCATCCACACCCGCTCGTAACCGTCGAGGTTGTGGCCTTCCGCCTTCGACGACACCGACCGGTACAGCGGCATCAACGAGTCACCGGTCTGGAGAGCGTCCGCACGGCGGTAGGAGCCGTCACGAAGCCGGAACAGGTGATCAGGCGTGCAGCGAACCGACTCACCGTTGTCCAGCGTGACGCGAACCAGCGGCGCGTCCTTCTTCGTCAATCGCGGCTCGACCAGCGGCACGACCACGACGCGCCCGGCCTTGTTGGTGGCGTAACCGAAGTGCGTGACGCCTCGCTGCCAGTCCTCAACAAGGTTGAGGAACGACATTGACGTGCCAGAAGCAAGCGCGACCTGCGTCTCCGCAGTAAAACACCCGAGTGCCGAGTCGCCCTCGACGAGGAACAGCTCAGAACGGGACACCCCGGTCGTGCGGCAGTCGACGAGCTTCGCGGGCATCGCGGCGCCTTCGAGGGCCGTCTTGCGGCGAGCGGCGTCCTTCTGCTGCTTCTGCGTGAGCCGGACGCGCGAGGCGTCGACGACCTTCTGCAGCACCGTTTTGGCTTCGGTCTTGGTCTTGCGGTCCTCGGTCCAGGCCCGCACCTGCGCGTCGACGATGCCCTGCAGCACCTTGGTGATGCCCGCGGTGGACAGCTCGTCCTTGGTCTGCGAGGTGAACTGCGGCTCGGGGATGCGGACGTGGATGACGGCCGTCATGCCCTCCAGCACGTCGTCCAGCGTGGGCGGGTCTTCCTTCGGCTTCAGCAGGCCGCGCGTCTTGGAGATCGCGTCCTGCACGGACTTCAGCACGGCCCGGTCGAAGCCGCGGCGGTGGGTGCCGCCGTGCATGTTGCGGATGGTGTTGGTGAAGCACTCGACGGTGCGCTCGTAGCCGGTGCCCCAGCGCAGTGCGACCTCGATCTCGGCCTCACGCTCCACTTTGGACCGCATCACGCCGTTCTCGTCGGCGGCGTTCTCGAAGTAGGTGCCGGAGCCGGTGATCACGAGCGTGCCGGAGACCGCGCGGTCGCCGGAGGGCGCGAGGAAGTCGACCATGTCGGTCAGGCCGTGCGGGTAGTGGAAGATCTCTTCGGAGATCGAGTCTTCCAACGCGGTGCGCAGCACATAGGTCACGCCCGGCACGAGGAACGCCGTGTTGCGCATCTTGGTGCGGACGGCCTCGACGTCGAGCGCGGCGTTGTTCTCGAAGTAGCGGGCGTCGTACCAGTAGCGGATCGACGTGCCGGTGGATTCCGACCGCTTCATCTTGCCGACGAGCTGCAGGCCGCTCTGGCGGGTGAACTTCGCCTTGGGGCCGGGGCCTTCGAAGACGCCGGGAACGCCGTGGGCGAACGACATCTCGTGCACCTTGCCGCCGTTGCGCACGGTGACGTCGAACCGGTGGGAGAGGGCGTTGACGGCCGAGGCGCCGACGCCGTGCAGGCCGCCGGAGGTCTTGTAGCCGGAGCCGCCGAACTTGCCGCCTGCGTGCAGCTTGGTGAGGACGAGTTCCACACCGGACAGACCGGACTTCGCGTGCACGTCGGTCGGGATGCCCCGGCCGTCGTCGTCGACCTGGACGCTGCCGTCTGCGTGCAGCGTGACCACGATCTTCGTTGCATGACCTGCAACGCCTTCATCGGTGGAGTTGTCGACGATCTCGCTGAAGAGGTGGTTGATGCCCCGGCTGTCGGTCGACCCGATGTACATGCCTGGCCGCTTGCGGACGGCCTCGAGTCCTTCGAGGTGCGTCAGGTCGTCGGCCCCGTACAGGGTCTCTGCGGTCACGGGTATTTCTCCCTGGTTGTGTGCGGACTGCCAGCAGGGTATCCGCACGGACCGACAATTTTTCGCAGGACGCCCGTCACGGACGTGGAAACCGCCCTGGCTGGTGCGTCACACAGGCCGACGGCACGGTCTCCTCACGGGGTGGAGTCGTCGTCCAGTCCTGGCCCACGCGCCTCTCAGGGCCGTGCTGACCAGCCAAAGCGTTGAGTTCCACCGCCGGACACCGCCCAAACGAGATCCGGTGCTCCAGGACGCGCAGAGCGGCGAACTCGTCCGCGGCTGTTCACGTGCGGTGTCGCGCGCGGTTGACGAAGAGTTGGCGAACGTCACGTACGAGCAGGCGCCTGGGGCGGTCGAGTACCCACGACCGACACCTGAGGCCGGCCGGGCCTGCTCACCCAGCGTCACCGCGGTCAGCACCGTCGCCCTGTCCAATGTGGACGGTCAACGCGGACGGCTCCCCGGCCACTCGACGATCACACCGGTCACAGCCTCTCGATCACCGGACGATCCCGCGTCGACCGGGACGATGCATCGGAGGGCGCTGGGTTGCGCACGAGACCCATCCGAGACCTTCCCGACACTCACCCGTGAACCGGGATGAACACCGGCACGTATGCCCCGGTGTCAACACACGGACCGAGGGACGGAGCGATCGCGTGCGCCATGGTGTGGACTCGGCAGGGCTTTTCCAGCAGACCGCGCACAGCCCGTCCTACTTCGAGCTGTCGCGGACCGGTGCCGGTGAGCTCGTCGACTTCTGCATCCCGTGCAACCCGTACTTCCCGACGCCCGAGATGTTCGAGGAGCTCTCGAAGAACCTCGAGTCGGTCCTGAAGTTCTACCCCAGCGACTCGTCCAAGATCGCGCAACAGCTCTCCACCGTGCTCGGGCTCAACCCGGCCACGATCGCGATGTCGAACGGCAGCACCGAGCTGATCACGTGGATGGACCACATGTGGATCCACGACAGCATCGCCATCCCGATCCCCACCTTCGGCAGGTGGACCGACCAGCCGATGGAGAGCAACAAGCGCGTCGACATGTTCCTGCTCCAGGAGAGCAACAACTTCGAGCTCGACATCGACGAGTACATCAAGTTCATCCGTGCCCGCGGCAGCAGAACGGCCGTGATCTGCAACCCGAACAACCCCGACGGCGGCTACCTGCCGCGCAGGGAGATCGTCCGGTTCATGGACGAGCTGGCCGACCTGGACCTGATCGTCATCGACGAGTCGTTCATCGACTTCGTGGAGGTCGAGCGCAACCCGTCGGTCGCCGCCGAGGCGTCCATCCGGCCCAACGTGGTCGTGCTCAAGAGTCTCGGCAAGAACTTCGGCCTGCACGGCATCCGGTTCGGCTACCTGGTCGCGAACCCGGGACTGGCGGGCAAGATGCGCCGGACGCTGCCGAAGTGGAACCTCAACTCCCTCGCCGAGACCGTCGTGTTCATGCTGGCCGAGCACGAGGGCGAGTACGCCGAGAGCCTGCGGCTGCTCTCCCGGGACCGCTACCGCATGGGCATGGAGCTCTCCCGCATCCCCGATCTGACCGTGTACTCGTCGCAGGCCAACTTCCTGCTGGTCAAGCTCGGCGGCGGCATGGACGGCCGCGAGCTGCGCGACCACCTGCTGTCCCGGCACCAGGTCTTCATCCGCGAGTGCGGCAACAAGCTCGGCATGAGCAGCCGTTTCGCGCGCCTGGTGGTGCGGCCGGACCAGGACGTCGACCGACTGGTCGAAGGCATCCGCGACTTCACCCAAGCGAGGTGGACAGACCACTCCTCAAGCCACGCCAGCGAACCGTCGCTGCTCATGCACAGCGCCTGAAATGCTTACCGAAAGGTCTCCTGAAATGTCATCACCGCACGTCCTCAGCGGTCGGCGCGGCCAGGTGGCTGCGGCCGCGCTGGTGGCCGCCACACTGCTGAACGCGGCGTTGTTCGGTTCGAACGCCACGGCGTCGTCGCACCGCGAAGCACCGCTGATCGCGGGTGACCCGGCCGTCGACAACACGGACCTGTACGCGTTCGTCAGCCCGGACCACAAGGACACGGTCACGCTCGTCGGCAACTGGTCGGGCTTCCAGGAGCCCAACGGCGGCCCCAACTTCTTCCCGTGGGCCGAGGACGCCCAGTACGACTTCAACGTCGACAACGACGGTGACGCCAAGCCCGACGTCATCCTGCGGTTCATGTTCCACAACGACGACCGGCGCAAGAACAACACGTTCCTGTACGCCAACGGTGCGGTGGACTCGCTCGACGACGAGAACCTGTTGTTCCGCCAGCGCTACGACCTCGAGGCGATCTACCAGAACGGCCAGAAGGTCAAGCTCGCCAACAACGTCCCGGTCGCGCCGTCGCCCAACGGGCCCGCGTCGATGCCGGACTACAAGAAGCTGCGCGACCAGGCGATCGTGCAGCTCCCCGGCGGCGGCAAGGTCTACGCCGGCCCGTCCGACGACGCGTTCTTCGCCGACCTGCGCGTGTTCGACCTGCTCTACGGTGGCAACCTGAGCGAGGTCGGCCAGGACACCCTGCGCGGCTACAACGTCAACACCATCGCGATCCAGCTGCCCAAGCACGCGCTGGCGCTCAAGAACGACGTGCACCGCAACCCGAACATCGGCGTCTGGAGCACCACGTCGCGGCGCAGCCTGAAGCTCTCGCCGGGCAAGGCGGAGCCGCAGGGTGACTTCGTGCAGGTCTCGCGCCTGGGCAACCCGCTGGTCAACGAGGTCGTGGCCCCCGCGGGCCTGAAGGACGCGTTCAACGGCCTGCGCCCCGACCAGGACGCCGGCGTGAAGGACCTCGTCGACCGGGTGGTGAACCCGGAGCTGCCGAAGCTGATCGAGGGCATCTACAAGATCCCGGCACCGCAGGGCCAGCGCGACGACCTGGCCGAGATCTTCCTGACCGGCATCACGAAGAAGCTGGGCGCGCAGATCAACGCGGACCTGAACTCGCAGGTCAACAACGCCGACGTCGACCAGAAGCGGTTCCGCCCGAGCGAGATGCTGCGGCTGAACCTGATGATCGACCCGAACCCCAACCCGAACCGTCTCGGCCTGCTCGCCGGTGACACGCAGGGCTTCCCGAACGGCCGTCGCCTCACCGACGACGTGGTGGACATCGCCGTGCAGGCGATGGAGGGTGCCGCGGCGTCCGGCAAGATCGTCGACGCGCTCGCCACGGGTGACAAGGTCGACGCGAACGACCAGCCCTTCGAGGCGAACTTCCCGTACGTCGGCCTGCCCCGCAACGGCACCGCGGTCAACACCAACGGCAACACGGCGAACGTCGCGGTCAACAACGTCGGCAAGATCGGCAACCTCGACCCGATGGCGATGACCACCGCGGTGGGCTCCGCGTTCGTGTTCGGCGCCGCCTTCTTCCTGTGGCGCAAGCGGCAGCAGCACATCCGCAAGTACGGGTCGCACTCGAAGTGATGAAGTACCAACAACGGCAGGCCGTCGCGGTGTTTCTCCTGGTCACCGCGGCGCTTGCCTACCTCGCCGCCTCCGGTCCTGCCGACAGCAGGGCCGGGGGCGCGCCCCCTGAGCAAGCCCCGGTTGCCGCGCAGCAGAACGAGATGCACCGCGTGGTCCACCAGCTGCAGCAGCGACTGCACACCCTGCCTCAGGACAAGGACTCCTGGGCGAAGCTCGGTGCGTCCTATGTGGAACTGGCGCGCGTCACCGCC
This sequence comes from Pseudonocardiales bacterium, assembly GCA_032230575.1. GTDB lineage: Bacteria > Actinomycetota > Actinomycetes > Mycobacteriales > Pseudonocardiaceae > Lentzea. The sequence goes on from JAVXWK010000949.1 coordinate 25,611, forward strand.
GACCCGACGTACTACGCGAAGGCCGAGGGCGCGCTGAAGAACGCGGGCGACACGGGCCTCGCCGCCATCGGCATGGGCACGCTGGCCAACGCCCGGCACGACTTCCCGACGGCCCGCGACTGGGCCCGGAAGGCCATCACCGCACTGCCGTCCTCCGCGCAGGCGTACGGCGTGCTGGCGGACGCGTTGACGCAACTCGGCGACGACGCGGGCGCCCAGGACGCGGTGCAGAAGATGCTGGACCTCAAGCCCAACACGGCATCGTTCGCCCGCGCTTCCTTCCACTTCGAGCTCCACGGCGACGTCGACGGCGCCCGCGACGCGATGACGCGCGCGCTGACCGCTGCCGCGACGCCGGAGGAGATCGCGTTCTGCCAGTACCGGCTGGGCGAACTCGCGTTCGACCACAACCGGCTCGACGAAGCCGCTCAGCACTACGAGCAGGGACTGGCGGCGAGAGGAGACGACATGACTCTCACTCAGGGCAAGGCGAAGGTCGCGGTGGCACGGGGTGAGGCCCCGGTTGCCCTGGAGACCTACCGCAAGCTCGTGGCCCGCGCTCCCCTGCCGCAGTACCTGCAGGAGTACGCGGAGCTGCTGGAAGCCAACGGCAAGACCGAAGAGGCGGCCCGGCAGTACGACGTGCTGTCCGAGCAGCAGCGGCTGATGGAGTCGCAGGGCGCGTCCGACGACCTCGCCGCCGCTCTCGTGGCCGCCGACCGCGGTGACGGCATGCAGGCGCTGCGCCGGGCCGAGGCCGAGTGGAGCCGCCGCCAGAGCGTGTTCGTGGCCGACGCGATGGCCTGGGCCCTGCACATGAACGGCCGTGACGCCGAGGCTCTCTCGTACTCGGACCGCGCCAACGCGCTGGGCTGGCAGAACGCCACGTTCTCCTACCACCGCGGCATGATCCTCGCGGCGCTCGGCCGGGTCGCCGAAGCCCAGGACGCGCTGGTGCAGGCGTTGCGGCTGAACGCGAACTTCTCCCCGCTGCAGGCGCTGAAGGCGGGCCGCAAGCTCGCCGAGCTGCGAGGCGGCCGGTGAGTCTGTCCAACTGGGTCGTGCGGCCCGTCCTCGTCGTGGCCCTCCTGCTGGCGGGCATCTTCTTCATCCACGGCGAGGCGTCCGCGCACCCGCTGGGCAACTTCAGCGTCAACCACTACCACGCGCTGCACCTGCATCCGGACCGCATCGACCTGAGATCCGTGGTCGACGTCGCGGAGATCCCGACGCTGCAGGAGAACCTGAAGGCGCGCGACGCGAAGCAGTGGTGCGACGAGGTAGCCAAGACGGACGAGTCCACAGTGGACGGCCGTCGCATCACATGGACGCTCTCCTGCTCCACCAAGGATCACCCCAAAGGCCAGGCGGATCTCTCCACGACCCGCCTGGTCTGCGAGTTCACCGCCAAGGTCGACCTGGACCGGCCCGCTCAGCTGCAGTTCCGCGACGAGTCGAACATCGACCGGGTGGGCTGGCGCGAGATCACCGCGGCCGGTTCCGGCATCAAGCTGACCGATTCGTCCGTGCCGACCGAGAGCATCAGCAACGAGCTCCGGGCATATCCCGAGGACCTGCTCAGCAACCCGATGGACGTCCGGTCCGTCACGTTCAACGCCGCTCCCGGCAGCGGTTCCGAACCCAAGAAGGCCTCCGGCTCCCCCATCCAGTCGTTGAGCGTCACCGCGTCCGCCCTGAACGACATCCTGGGCAGCGACGACCTCACGCCGTGGCTGGGGTTTCTCGCTGTGCTGCTCTCGTTGCTGCTCGGCGCGTCGCACGCGGCGTTGCCCGGCCACGGCAAGACGCTCATCGCCGCCTACCTCGCCGGCCGTGAGGGCAGGCCGAAGGACGCGTTCATCGTCGGTGCGTCGGTCACCGCCACACACACGGGTGGCGTGCTGGTGCTCGGACTGGTCATCAGCGCTTCGTCGGCGTTCGCCGGTGAGCAGGTGCTGCGCTGGCTCGGGCTGGTCAGCGGCCTGATCATCACCGTCATCGGCGTACTGCTGCTGCGCTCGGCCATGACGCGCGAGTCCGCACTCGTCGGCGCCGGCGTGGGTCACGGACATGGACACGGCCACGGACATGGGCACGGTCATGGCCACGGACATGGGCACGGAACCGGGCACGGTCACGGGTACAGCCGGGCAAGCCTGATCGGCATGGGCGCTGCCAACGGACTGGTTCCGTCACCCTCCGCGCTCGTCGTACTCCTCGGGGCCATGGCCCTGGGCCGAACGTGGTTCGGCGTCCTGCTGGTCCTCGGCTACGGATTCGGCATGGCCGCGACCCTCACCGCCGTCGGATTGCTGCTGGTGAAAGCCCGCGAACGCGTCGAGAAATTCCTGGACGGCCGTGCCACCCGCGCCCTGTCGCATTACGCACCCGTCGGCACAGCCGCGATGGTGATCGTCGTCGGAGGATGGCTCACATTGCAGGCCGTCTGAATTACATCATTGTGAGTAACAACGGACAGAGGCCCGGATTCCAGTGGAATCCGGGCCTCCTGCT
>JAVXWK010000884.1:0-4254 GCA_032230575.1 Pseudonocardiales bacterium
AAGGAAGCCGAGACCAAGCTGAGGTCACTCGGTTGGAACGGCAACCTCAACGTCGACCAGCAGCAGGTCAACAGCCCGCAGCAGGACAAGACGGTGCTCTCGCAGAACCCGGCCAAGGGTCAAGCGATCACCAAGGGTGCAGCGGTGACGATCACCGTCGGCAAGTTCGGGATCGTGACGACCTAGGTTTTGGCTTTGCGGGCGGCTTCCTTCTCAGGGAGCCGCCCTTTTGCTTACTGGCGAGCAGCTGCCGCGAGCGTGCGCATGCCGTTCTCGAGCTGCGCGACCGTCGCCTCGGGAACCTCGTAGCCGCAGACCTTGAGCCAGTTGGCGAGCATCCGGTGGCCGCCGTCGGTCAGCACCGACTCGGGGTGGAACTGCACGCCCTCGACCGGGAGTTCCTTGTGGCGCATGGCCATCACGATGCCGGTCTCGGTCTTGCCGGTGACCTCGAACTCCGCGGGGACCGTCTCCGGCAGCACCGTCAACGAGTGGTAGCGCGTCGCGATGAACGGCTGCGGCACGCCGTCGAGCACACCCTTGCCCTCGTGGAAGACGATGCTCGTCTTGCCGTGCAGCAGTTCGGGCGCGCGGTCCACCGTGCCGCCCCACACCACACCGATGGCCTGATGGCCGAGGCACACGCCGAAGACCGGCTTACCGGTGTCGGCACACCGCTTGATCACGTCGATGCTCGAGCCTGCCCGCTCCGGCGTACCGGGCCCCGGGCTGACGAGCACGCCGTCGACCTTCGCGATCTCGTCGAGGTCCACCTCGTCGTTGCGCCGCACGATGCACTCGGCACCGAGCTGGGCGAGGTACTGGACCAGGTTGTAGACGAAGCTGTCGTAGTTGTCGACCACGAGCACGCGCATGTGGTGAGCCTAGTCGGTCGCGTCGAGTGAGTTAGCTCTCGTCTGGGATCAGGTAAGGCTATCCTAAAATAGGTGTCATGAGTCATCCCCTGCGCGTCGCGGTCATCGGCGCCGGCCCGGCCGGTGTGTACGCGGCCGACATCCTGACCAAGTCCGACGTCGACGTGCAGATCGACCTCTTCGAGAAGCTGCCGGCGCCTTATGGCCTCGTCCGCTACGGCGTCGCTCCCGACCACCCGCGCATCAAGGGCATCGTCGGTGCGTTGCAGAAGGTGCTCGACAAGCCGTCCGTCCGCTTCTTCGGCAACGTCGAATATGGCGTCGACATCAAGCTCGACGACCTGCGCTCGTGCTACGACGCGGTGATCTTCTCGACCGGTGCTTCCTGTGACCGCCCGCTGGACATCCCCGGCATCGACCTGCCGGGCAGCTACGGCGCCGCGGACTTCGTGTCCTGGTACGACGGCCACCCGGACGTGCCGCGCACCTGGCCGTTGACCGCTACCTCGGTCGCGGTGCTCGGCGTCGGCAACGTGGCTCTGGACGTGGCCCGGATCTTGGCGAAGACGGCCGACGAACTGCTGGTGACCGAGATTCCGGCGAACGTCTACTCCGGGCTGGCTTCCTCGCCGGTCACCGACGTCCACGTGTTCGGCCGCCGCGGCCCGGCCCAGGCGAAGTTCACGCCGCTGGAACTCCGCGAGCTCGACCACTCGCCGTCCGTCGAGGTGATCGTGCACGCCGAGGGCATCGAGTTCGACGAGGCCTCTCTGGCCGCGATTCGTTCGGACAAGCAGGTCTCCATGATCGTGAAGACCCTCCAGGAGTGGGCGATCCGCGATGTGGGCACCCGTCCGCGCCGCCTGCACCTGCACTTCCTGGAAGCGCCGGTCGAGGTGCTGGGAACTGACCGCGTTTCCGGCCTGCGCACCGAAACCCAGGAACTCACCGGCGACGGCAACGTCCGCGGCACCGGCGTCTTCACGGACTGGGACGTCCAGGCCGTCTACCGCGCCGTCGGCTACCTCTCGACGCACCTGGCCGACATCCCGTTCGACCACGTCTCGGGCACGATCCCGCACCTCGCGGGCCGCGTGCTGGACCTGGACGAGGTGCCGATCCCCGGCGTCTACGTCACCGGCTGGATCAAGCGCGGCCCGATCGGCCTCATCGGCCACACCAAGGGCGACGCGCTGGAAACCATCACCAGCCTGCTGGAGGACGCGGCGTCTCTCCCCCGCGCCGAGTCCTCTCCGGACGCCATCGTGGAGTTCCTCGAACAGCGCGCCGGGCCGTTCGTGACCAACGAGGGGTGGAGCCGGCTCGACCTGCACGAGATGGCCTTGGGTGCCGTCGAGGGTCGCGAGCGCGTGAAGGTCGTCTCGCGCGAGGAGATGACCACGATCTCGAACGGCTGACGGCCGTTCCCTGATGAAGCCGCCATCGCGTGTGGGCGCGATGGCGGTTTCACTTATTCGGTCGCTGCGGTGCGGACACTTGATCTGTGGATCCCGCGGCACTGAGCCGGTTCGACGAGGATCCGGAGCCGTTCCGCGAGTTCATGCGCGAGTACCTGCGACTAGCGGAGACTCAACTCACTGCGTGGTGACGTGGTTGAACGGCAGCTTCGGCTCCGCCCACGGGAACACCACGAACATCAGCAGCGCGATGATGCCCACTGTCAGCACGATTGCCTCGACGATCCGCAGATACAGCGGGCCCGGCAGGTGCCGCCAGATCCAGCCGTACATCAGCCCTCCTGCATCTCTGGCGGAATGAAGCCGTCGGCCACCGGGTAGCTCTTCATCTCGATGGCGTGCACGATCAGGCGCTGCCGGTCCGAGAAGCGCGGGTGGCAGGTCGTCAGGGTGAGCAGGCGGGCCTGCTTGTCCGCGGGCACCTGCGTGTTGACCTGGTGCGGGACCGGGGCGATGACCTCGCCCTGGGTCGGCACCACGATCTCCTGGCCCACGGTCTTGGTGTAGGCGTCGCCGAGGGTCGTGGACAGCGGGGCCACGCCGGCGCAGGAGGCCTGCTTCGACTTCGGGTTCGAGGCCCAGCCGGCCACCTCGCTGCTCATGGGGAGCACTCGGTAGACGAACCACTGGGTCTGGGTCTGCACGACCACGGCGTTGCAGGACTCGAGCAGGTCGAGGTCGTTGAACGGCGCGCCCTTGCCGACGCGGTGGCCGGCGATGGCGAAGTTGCCCGCCTCGCCCGGCTGCGCGGTGTCCTTGTAGTGGCCGGGGCCGATCTCGAGGTGCTTGTCGGTGGTGCCCTCGACGACCGAGAACTTCCAGTCGCTGCCGAAGACCGGGATGTACATCTTCGCGAACGCCTTGCCCTCGATGAGGGTGGTCTTGGCCTGGCGGTTCGGGTCGGACGGGGGCGGCGTCACGACGTTCGAGCTCCACTCGGAGTCGAGCGCGGCGGTGGCCTCCTCCTGCTTCTCCGCGGAGAGCAGGTCCGTCACGTAGACCTCGTAGACGACGAACAGCAGCACGACCAGGCCCATCGTGATGAGGGCCTCGCCGACACCTCGCACCGTTTTGCGCGCCATGCTGTCCGGCGGCGGGGCGGGCTTGGCCGGCGCCTCGCCGTCGTAATACTCGTCTTCGTCGTAGTACTCGTCGTCGTAGTCGTCCTCGACGCGCGGGATCACCTCGGTGGGCGGATCGACCGGGCGAGGACGGGGCGGCATCGCACGCGGCGGCATTCCCTGCCGACCCGCGGGCGGCATTCCGTGCGGTGGAGTTCCCGGAGGCGGCGTCGGGCCCTGCGGAGGCGGTCCCTGGCGGCGCGGCGGAGCACCGGCCGGCGGCAGGCTGCCAGAAAAAGCGCTGGTGAACTGCGTTGGCTCGGGCGGAGGCACAGGGCGCTGCGAAGGTGTGGCCCGCACGTGCTGCAGGTCATCACGACGGGGTGCAGGACGCCTTGGAGGCGGCTGCTGCGGTCCCGAGTTCACCTGAGAACCTCCGCGCGGACTGTGAACTGAAAACAACTGCGTCTGCCAGGTGGTTCGCTCACCACCTCCGCTACGTTAACGTGTTCCCCGAGTAGTGCACGTAAACTTGCGTCACTGAGGGATATCCACGTCAGGCGAGGACAGCATGCCCAAGTCCAAGGTCCGGAAGAAGGCGGCCTACACCGCACCGACTGACCGCCGCACGCCGGTCAAGGTCAAGGCAGCGGGACCGTCTCACCCGGTTTACGTCGTGATCATGCTCGGCTTCATGCTGCTGGGCCTCGCGTGGCTGGTCGTCAACTACATCGCGGCCGAGAAGATCCCGTTCATGCTCGAGCTGGGCGCGTGGAACTTCGCCATCGGCTTCGCGCTGATGATCATCGGCCTGCTGATGACGATGCGCTGGCGCTAGCC
>JAVXWK010001075.1:0-4569 GCA_032230575.1 Pseudonocardiales bacterium
CCTCCTGGCTGAGGCGCAACGCGCCGGCCAGCCGGGACACGGTCTCGCGGTGCGGGTAGCGGCGGACTCCGCGTTCGAGCACGCCGACGGCCTGCGCGCTGATTCCCGCCTGCTCGGCGAGCGCCTCCTGAGTGAGCGCCGCGGCCAGGCGGTGGTGGCGCAGCAGTGCGCCGAAGGACCCGTCCACACACCCTCCCCTACACCAACTGTATCGGTGGGGTGTGCGGGTTGTCGCTGTCGCCACCGCCGTTCGGCCTAGAGAATTGCGCCAGGTTCGTGACCGGGACGGCTCCGCGGGGAGAGGGGGATCCGGTCACCTCCGGAAGGCGGGTTGCCGCGAGGGGGGCGGCAACCGGCCTTCACACCTCCTGGCTTGATGTCGAGAGGGCGTTGTCGGCTTCGACATGTCTGTGTAAGAGGTGCAGACATGCTTGGAGGACGTCATGACACGCCCACCCATCGTGGATTTCTCCGCCTGGGAAGCCGCGCGGGACGAACTGCTGGTGCGCGAGAAGGCCCACACGCGTGAGGGAGATGCCATCGCCGCAGCACGCAGGCGGTTGCCGATGGTCGAGGTCGACGGATCGGTTCCGGTGGTCGGCGCCGACGGACCGGTGCCGTTCGTGGAGTTGTTCGAGGGACGCGACGAGCTCGTCGTCTACCAGCACATGTGGTGGGACGGGGCGCCGCACCAGGGCCAGTGCGAGGGCTGCACCCACATCCCGTGGCACCTCACCAACGCCGCCTACCTGCACGCACGCGGGGTCTCGTTCGCCATCCTGACCGTCGGCGCGTGGGACGAGGTGGAGCCGTTCATCTCGTTCATGGGTTACACACAGCCCTGGTACTCGGTGCGCGACGTGCCCGCGCCGATCGGCGGCGACATGGGCTACCTGGCGTGCTTCCTGCGGGAGGGTTCGCGGGTCTTCCTCACCTATCGGACGACCGGGCGCGGGACCGAACGGGTCAACGGGTCGTTGGGACTGCTCGACATGACGCCGTACGGGCGCGGCGAGAAGTGGGAAGTCATGCCGGAGGGGTGGCCAGAGGGGCGTGACGCGGGCTGGTTCTGGCGGACGGACGTCCACGGCAACTCGACCTGGGGACCGACCGGCCGGCCCGCGGCGCAGTGGACCCGGCCCGGCGTGACGCCGCAGGAGTCGCTCGGCCGGGACGGGCACTGCCACTAGTCCAGCAGCAGTCCTGTCGTGGGTCTCCGTCCACTTAGGACGGAGACCCCAGGTTCAGCTCCAGGCGAGGGCACGGCGGTCAGGAAACAGGCGACACGAGTGCGCGCCAGGGCCATCGGACCTGTGTTGGTCAAGACTTGGGCCCATACCGAACCTCTTTTATTACATCAGGTTCGGATGCGTGGATTGTTCGTGTTGAGTCATCTCGATAGGGTCCGCGTATCAGTGGTGAGCATGACGTAAGGCGGCATTCTTTGATCGGGCAGCGTGGGCGACCGCCATCGGACGCCGACCTGATAGATGCCGTGCGCGATGGCAAGGTCGAGGCCTACGGCAAGCTCTACGAACGCCACGTGCGGGCCGCCACCATCCTCGCGATGCAGCTGTCGTCGTCGACGTCGGACGCGGACGACCTGGTGTCGGACGCGTTCGCCAAGGTGCTCGCCGCGTTGCGCACCGGCGGCGGTCCTGGCGCGGCGTTCCGGCCATACCTGCTGACGGCGGTGCGGCATTCGGCCTATGACAGAACCCGCAAGGAGAAACGGCTCGAGCTCGCCGGCAACATCGAGGAAGTTCCCGGCGCGACACGGGTGACGAGCGTGCCGTTCCGCGACAAGGCCGTGGAGGACCTGGACCAGGCGCTGGCGGCCTCGGCGTTCGCGTCGCTGCCCGAACGGTGGCAGACGGTGTTGTGGCACACCGCGATCGAAGGTCAGTCGCCCGGCGAGATCGCGCCGTTGCTGGGACTCACCGCGAACGGCGTGTCCGCGATGGCGTTCCGTGCGCGCGAAGGACTGCGCAAGGCTTTCCTGCAGGCGCACGTGGCCCAGGAGCCGGCCGAACGGTGCCGCGCGACCGTGACGAAGCTCGGCGCGTGGACGCGGGGCGGGCTCAAGGGACGCGAGGCCGTCCAGCTCGACGCGCACATGGACGACTGCGCCGAATGCCGCAAGCTCGCCAGCGAACTGTCCGACGTGAACGGTGCGCTGCGCGGTCTCGTCGCGCCCATCGTGCTCGGCACGGGCACCGCCGGCTACCTGGCCGCCGCGGCGACCAAGGGCGCGGCGATCTCCCTCAGCGCGTCGTCGTGGCTCGGTGTGGCCGCTTCGGCCGCCGTCGTCGTGGTCGTCGCGGGCTCCGGCGTCGTCACCTCGGAGAACAACTCGAGCGCTCCTCCCGGCGCCACCCCGGTGATCACGACGATCACCACGACCGGGCAGACACCGGTCGGATCGTCCGGCTCCACACCGACTTCCGGTGTCGCGCCGACCGGGACGACGGCCGGTTCCGGCGCACCCGCCACCGAGCAGCGCGGGACGAACGGACCCGCCGCCCCCACGACGGTTCCCGGTCCTGCCGGAAGTCCGGCGCTGTCCGGGAGCGCGCCGAGCACCGTCGCCATGACCACCAACGGCCCGCCCGACGAGATGACCATCGGCATCACCAACACCGGCACCTCGCCGACCGAGGTGCCAACGTTGACGTTGAACCTGCCGGACAAGATCAAGACGGTCGGGCCGGGCAAGGTGCCAGAGGGGTCGGTCGGCTGCCCGGCGGGCAAGGGCACCATCACGTGCGCCGGCGGTCAGACGCTGGCGCCGGGTCAGACGATCACGTTCAAGGCCCGCCTGCAGGCCGGGCCGAAGGCGGGCGACGGGACGATCACCGGGACCGCGGGGCCGGTCCAGGTGACGATCAACGTCACCATCAGCTAGCTCCACGTCGACCGTCGCATGTGGACGGCAGTGACCATCACCGGGTGAACTTATTCCACGCCGGGCAGCGCGTTCGGCCGGTTGGACGCACGATGAGCGGGTGGAGGAGCTCACCGCGGCTCTGGCCGAGCTGGAGGCGCCGTTCCGCACGCTCGTCGACGACTCCGAGTGGGCGCACGCGAGCGTGGAAGGCCTCGTGCTCGACACCGGCACGTGGTGGTTCGCCGACGCCGACACCCGCCTGGCGCCGGTCGCGTTCAGCGTGGCCTTCAGCGAGGCCGGGCGGTTGCAGGGCGCGGTGTACGTGGAGGGCTACATCTGGGTGGACGATCGGCCGGTCGCCGCCGCGTGGTGCGGTCTCCGGGATCGCGTGGTCTACGGGCCGCGAGCGGAGGCGTACCTGGGTGTGCCGCTGTCGCCCCACTTCTGCCGCCGGATCCAGCAGCGCAACGGCACCGCGGCGGTGCTGATGAGCAAGCACCCCAAGCTGTTGCCGTTGCTGAGGGACGGCCTGCCGCGCGGTGCGGTGCTGCCGGGAGGAAAGCCCGGGCCGCGGTCAGTCGCTACCTAGCGCGGCGAACCTCTCCTCGGCCTCTTTCGCATGCCGTGCCGCCTCCATCGGATCCGCGACAGCCTTGGCGAGGTTCTTGTGCGCGTTGGCGGCCTCGCGCCGGTCATCGATCCGTTCCGCCAGGTCCAACGCCTCGCGCAACGGCGTCAACGCGTCGCCGGGACGTCCCGCCGCGGTCAGCACCTCGCCGAGGTAGTTGAGCACCACGGTCTCGGTCGTGACGTCACCGATCGCGCGCACCGCGGTGAGGGCCGAGCCCAACGCGTCGAGTGCCTCGTCGTGCCTGCCCATCGCGTGCAGGATCATGCCGAGCGCGCTCTGGGTGTCGGCCTCGTCGCGGCGGCTGCCCATCTCGCGCATCAGCTTCAGCGCGCCGTTGCACGCTTCCAGCGCCTCGTCGTAGCGGCCGAGCGCGCGGTAGATGTTGCTGACGTTGCTCATCGCCTGCGACTCCAGGTGCCGGTCGTCCAGCTCCCGTGCCACCGTGATCGCCTGTTCCAGCAGCTCAGCGGCCTCGGCGTGGCGTTCCAGCGTCCGGTAGACCAGCGACAGGTTGTTCAGCGTGCCCGCCACGCCCTGCAGGTCGCCCTGCTCGCGGAGCATCTCGATCGCGCGCTCGTTGTAGAAGATCGCGTCCTGGTAGCGCGCGGTCTGCCAGAACACCATCGCGTAGTTCTTGGTCGTGATCGCGGTCGCGGCCGGGTCGTCCTTCGCGGCCTCCAGGGCCAGCTCGTTGATCGTCGCCCAGTCACGCGTGTGGCCGCGCACCATGCAGAAGAACGTCATCGCGCGCGCGAGCTGCCACGTGTGTGTACGCCAGTCGCCGTCCAGTGAGAGTGCAACGGCGGCCACGAGCGTCTGACGTTCGGTCTCCAGCCACTCCACCGCGTGGTCGTAGTCGCGCAGCACGAGCCGCGACTGCGGCCGGTAGGTGATGTCGACCTCGTACTTGCGGGCCGCGGGCGACATCAGCCGCGTCGCCTGGTTCGCGGTGTCGAGGAAGTGGTCGAGCAGCCGGGTCAGCGGCTCGCGGCGACTGTCCACCTTGGACTGCGCGTACTGCCGCAGCAGGTCGTGCATGCGGTACCGGCCG
>JAVXWK010000017.1:0-7886 GCA_032230575.1 Pseudonocardiales bacterium
ACGCACCCGCCACAGCACGCGCCAGCGTCGTCTTTCCCGTACCAGGCACGTCTTCCAGCAGCACGTGGCCGCCCGCGAACATCGCCACCAGCACCAGGTCGACCACGTCGCGCTTGCCGCGCACCGCGCTCTCGACCGCGTCTCCGAGCCGGGTGTGCAGGTCGCGGAAGGCGGAAACCTCACCGGTGTCGATCACTTGCCCTCTTCTCCGCGACGATTTCCGGGTACACCGATGCGCAGCAGGAACGCACACGCCAGCAACCCAAGACCACCCGCACCCATCGGCGCGGTCCCCCCACCGGCGGGAGCCAGCCGCGGAATGCAGCCGGGCTTGCCCTGGCACTCGTCCAGGATGAAGTTGGTGTTCTTCGCCGCCGAGTCGACCTGGCCGCCACCGGTCGCCGCGTACGCACGCACGACGATGCGGTTGGGGCCTTCCTCCAGCGAGATCTGAGCGGACGTCGCGCTGCAGGCGATGCCAACCGCGTAGTCCCACGTCGTGTTCACGACCTCGCAGCGACCGTTGTGGTTCGCCCAGTCCGCGGGTGGAACCAGGGTCAGCTTCCGCGTCGGCACCCGAGGACCACCCGTCATCCCCGTGATCACGACAACACCTGCTGTCGGCAGCGACGGTGGGGGCGGCGGCGTGGTCGTCGTCGTGGTCGGCGGCGGCGTGTTCGGTGGCGGGGTGTTGGGAGGTGGGGTGTTCGGTGGTGGCGTGTTCGGCGGCGGGGTGTTCGGGGGCGGCGTGTTCGGTGCCGTCACCGTGAACGCCGCCATGCCCGACGCACCCGCCGTCGTAGCCGTCGACGCGCGCACCGTCACGTCCAGCCGGCCACTCGTGCAGAACGTGGAACCCGTGCACGGCACCGACAAATCAGCGGAGGTACCGCCCGACTGCGCCGACACCGAACCACCGCTGAACGAGCCGGAACCCGTCACGGTGTAGCCGACGATCGGGTCAGTCGAGGTAACCGCACTCCAGCTCACCGTCACGACGACCGCCGAGCTGGTGCGCGACTTCTCCCGCACCGTCACGCCGGCAGGAGCGGCAGGAGCACCGGGAGTGGGCGGCGGCGTCGAGGAAGGCGTTCCCGGAGGCGTGTTCACCTCGGTCGTCGGCCCGTTGTTGCCACCGGGATTGCGCGGCGGCTTCGTCGGCTCGTTCGGGTTCGGCGGCGGAGGCGGCGGCACGGTCGGCGGCGGCGAGCGGTCCGGATCCTTCACCGGCAGCTCGGGGCTGCGGATCGTCAACGACCGCGTCGCACCATCGGTGTCGACCAGCACACCGGTCGACGAGCCCGGCACGTTCACGAACAGCCGTCCGTCGTCGAACACCAGCTCGGGGTCGTTCCCACCCGATGTGCGCACGTCGTCACCACCGCGACGACCACCGCGGTCGAGGATGATGACCTTGCCGGATCCCTTGCACGGCACGTAGACCTTGTCGCGGAACACCGCGGGACGGCCCGGTTTCGGACAGCCGAGCGCACCCACGTCGACGCGCATCACCTGCCCGTCCACCACCAGCACGACCACGGACGAGTCCGGCACCGACGCGGGCACGAGGTCCGTCGGCGCGCTCTGCGCCGCGATCACCTCGGAATCGGTGCGATCAGTGGACGACGACACGTCCTCTCCTGTGCCGTCACGCACCACGACGCCGCCGTCGAGACCGATCAGCGTCACGCCCTGGTCGTGCGGCACCAGCACCGTGCGCGGCCCGGCACCCGTGATCTGCCGCTGCGACCGCTCCTGGAACCGCTCCTCGTCGTCGGACCAGTCGAGCGACCGCAACGTGCCACCGTGATCGACCAGCCACAGCACACCGCGCTCGTCCACGACGGCGTCGGCAAGCGGTTGCCCGGCCTCCCAGGTCTGCCCGACATCGGCCAGCGTCAACGGATCCGCGGTGTGGATCGTGCCCGCCGCGCGGTCGACTACGTACACCATCCCGTTCGACACCAGCACCTTGCTCGACGCTCCGGGAGGCGCCTGACGACGTCCGGAAGCCAGCAATGTGGCCAGGTCGATCACCGTGATCTCGCCGGTCCGCCGGTTCAGGACGATCAGCCGGCCGTCCTCCTGCGCGATCTCCAGCTGCGAGTCGGGCCCGCTGATCTGCAAGCGCGTCTGCGGTTTGCCCGACATCGGGTTGACCTGCACGACCTCACCGCGCTGGTCGTCACCCAGCCACGTGAGCCCGTCGGACACCTGGACCGACGTGCGCGAGATGCCCTGCCCGAGCGCGGCGCCCGCGAGCACCAGAACACCCAGCAGTGCCGCGACGAAACTCGCCGATTCCCGCCCTCCACCGGAGATGATGCGTCTGATCCGGTGCCACCAAGCCATGCGCGCCTCCCTCGCCCGCCGGGGATGCTAACCCTCGGCTATGACAACTTCGGACGGTGCACGGTTCCCGGATCGCCCGGTCAGCCGACTGGCAGACATCAAGGACAGTAATGACGGGGTCCGACAGTTTTGAAAACCGAATGGCGCTCCCCCAAAACGATCAACGCGTAAGGCAGAGTGGACGCATGGAGATCCCTGGCATGGGTCTGGCCAAGCAGGCGCTCAACATGGCTGTAGACACCACCGTGACCGTCGCCGCGGTTCCCGGCCGCGTGCTGGACCTGATCGGCGAGGTCGAGCAGCTCGTCCGCAAGGTCAGCGGAACGATCGACGCGGTCGACGGAATCGTGCGCAAAGCCGACGAGCTGGTCGACCGCACCACCCACGTCGTCGCGGACGCGGAGAAGGCAGTCGACGCGGTCCGCGCGATCACGGCGAGCGCGGGTGACATCACGGAACGGGCCGCGCAGGTCGTCACGACGGCCGGTCACACCGCGCACACGGCCAACGAGCTGATCGGCATCTACGAGCCGATCGCCAAGCAGGCCCAGCCGCTCGCGAAGCGGTTCGTGGACGAGCTGTCGCCGCACGAGGTCGAGGCCGCGATCAAGCTGGTCGACGAGCTGCCGGTGCTGACCGAGCACCTGACCAGCGACATCCTGCCGATCCTCGCGACGCTCGACCGGGTCGGTCCCGAGGTCCACCAGCTGCTGGAAGTCACGAGCGACATGCGCCAGGCGATCCTCGGCATCCCCGGTTTCGGGTTCATGCGCCGCCGCGGCGAGAAAAAAGAAGAGGAAGAAGGTGTGAAGGCGCCGGAAAACGGGTAGCCCACCCGAATGACCGCCGACACCCGCGCCGACAACCTGACCTGGTGGCTGTTGAGCAGCACTTTCTGCCTGCTGGCCTTGATCGACCTCGGCCTCGCCCTCACGGAGAGAACCAGCTGGCCCTACGCGCTCGCGGCATTACTTCTCGCCGCGAGCGCGTGGAGTGCCAGACACGCCCTCAGGCCTTCCCCGTCGTCTGATGCGTCAGGTTCGACGCCGCTCCGAACCGGAAGGCCCGCACCCGATAGGTCGCGGTTTTCTCGTCTGGGAGTGTGATCACGCCGTACGCGGTCGTGTCCGGGTCGAGCTGCACGGCGACGCGGTAGTCCGCCGCGCCGGAGGGCTTGACCTCGATGAGGTACCCGTCCTCGTCCGACGCCTGGTCCTCCCACGTCAGCAGGATCCCGTTGGCGTGCTTGACCTCCGCCTTCAGGTTCCCCGCCGCCGCCTCGGGTGACGACACCGGGTGCGTGCCCCTGCCGTCCTTGCGCGGCGCCGTCCAGTCCGGCCCCTCGATCTCCGGCGTCTCGTCGCCAGGGGGCAACGTGACGTCCACAGTGGCCGATGCCGGCCCGGTGAACGGCCGGACCCGGTAGTAGAACTGGGTTTCCGGGATCAGGTCCGGGTGCTTGAAGGAGTTTTTCGCGGGTGGCTCGAACTCCAGCACCACGTACTCGCCGTCGGCCGCGTTCGCGTACTCGACGACCTGTCCGGCCGCTCCCGCCTCCGGACGCCAGTGCAGCGTCACGTCGGTCGGTGAGGTCAGCTCGGACGTCAGCACGGGGTCCTGCTGTTCCTGGCCGCAGGCAGCCAGGAACAGCAGTCCCACCAGGGAAATGCGTCGGATCACTGAGCTGCGGTCACTTGCGCCAGAACTTGATGTTGCTCCACACGACCGTCGCCGGGCCCTGACCGCTCGCGGTCCGGTACGCGCCGAACTTGTCGTAGAAGTTCCCGCCGGAGCTCGACACCTCGTGCTTCTTCGAGCCGTTGATGTACGTCCGGTGAGTGCTGCCCACGACGTGCACGGTGTTCACGCGCACGGTCGTGCCGACGGTCGCTCCGGTCGCGATGGTGTTGCCACCGTGCACCGCGTACAACCGGCCGCCGCGTTCCACGGCGAGCATGAAGTACGGACCCGCGCCGGGGTCGTCCTTGAACGTCTGCTTGAGACTGACCCTGGTGCCTCCGAGACTCGTGATCCGGAAGCTGCCCTCGAACTGTCGCGTGCCGCCCGTGTAAGTGGCGTACCGGCGCTCGGCACGCTGGTCGCCGGAACCGGTCGAGCAGGTGAGCTGGAACGTGAGGTCGCTCGCCTTGCCGCACCCGCGTTGCTGGACGCTGAACGACGGCGAGTAGCTGGTCCACGGACCGGATTCAACCTGAGCCTGTGCGGGCGAACCCGACACGAGCAGACCGGTTGCCAGCGCGAACCCCGCGACGATGCGGAGTCGTTTGGACATACCGATACCTCCTCAAGACGTGCTGAGACAGCACGTTTTCTCAGGGGGCGGTGACGGCACTCTATCGGATAATGATCTGATGTTCGACCTCCACCGTCTTCGACTGCTGCGCGAACTTTCCCAAAGAGGAACGCTCGCGGCGGTCGCGCAGGCGTTGAACTACAGCCCGTCCTCGGTGTCGCAGCAGCTGTCCCTGCTCGAGACCGAGGTCGGCGTGCCGTTGCTGGAACCGGTCGGAAGGCGGGTGAAACTCACTCCGCAGGCCGAAATTCTGGTGCGGCACACCGAAGAAGTGCTGACCAGGCTGGAACAGGCCGAGTCCGAGGTCGCCGCGTCGCTGCACGAGATCACCGGGACGCTGCGGGTCGCGACGTTCCAGACCGCCGCGCTCGCGTTGATCCCGGCGACGCTGGCGCGCATGCGGGACGAGCATCCGTCACTTCGGATCGAGTTCCAGGTCCTCGATCCCGCGGAAGCGCTTTCCGGCTTGAACGCCCGCGACTTCGACCTCGTGTTCCTGGAGGAGTGGCCGGACCAGCCGGAGCCCCGGTTCTCCGGGCTGGAGTACCGGGAACTGTTCCGGGACCCGATCAGGCTGGCCGTCCCACGTGGACTGCCGGTCGGCGAGATCGGCTCATTCCCGTGGATCATGGAAACCGAAGGCATGCCGCAGCGGATCTTCAACGTGAACTGGTGCCGCCGCAACGGCTACGAACCGGACGTGCGCTTCTCGTCGATCGACGTGCTGGTGAAGCTGCGGTTCGTGGAGCGCGGACTCGCGGTCGCGTTGTTGCCCGATCTCGTCTGGTACGACCGCGAGGTCACCGTCGACCTGCACGAGCTCCCCGTTCCGCAGTCCCGGTTGTTGTTCACTGCGGCACGGGCAGGACGAGGTCAGCATCCTGCTGTGCAGGCGTTTCGCGACGCCTTGGCGCTCTCCGCAGAGCGGCTCCAACCCCCGCCGTGATCACCAACGCGATGGCGCACAACGACACCACGCTCAGGTGCTGGCCGAGCAACACCGCGCCGGCCAGCGCCGCCGCTGCCGGCTCCAGCGCCAGCACGACGCCGAACGTGTTGGCCTGCAGGGTCTTCAGCGCCCGGATCTCCAGCGTGTACGGAATCGCGGACGCCAGCAGCGCCACCAACGTGCCCAGCAGCAGCATCTTCGGCTCGAACAACTTGGTTCCGGCCGTCGACAACCCGTACGGCAACGTGAGTGCCGCCGCGATCAAGCTCGCTCCCGCGAGCCCACCCGTGCCGAGCCCGGCGGTCGCGAGCTTACGGCCGGCCAGCACGTAGCAGGCCCAGAACGCCGCCGCGAACAACGCGAGCACCACACCGATCATGTCCAGGCGCGATCCCGAGTACTCGCGCACGCCCAGGATGATCACGCCCGCCAGCGCGAGCCCGACCCACACGAAGTCCCTCGCGCGCCTGCTCAGGATCGCCGCGAGCCCCAACGGCCCCAGGAACTCGATCGTCACGGCCACGCCGAGCGGAATCCGGTCGAGCGCGAGGTAGAACGTGCCGTTCATGCCCGCCATCGTCATACCGAGCACGACGGTCTCCTGGCGGAACTTCGGTTTCGTGACGACAGCCAGCATGATCGCCGCGATGCCGAGCCTCAGCGCCGTCGCGCCGGGCGCGCCGATCTGCCCGAACAGCTGACTCGCGAAGGCCGCGCCGAACTGCAGCGAGACGACCGAACCGAGGACCAGGAAGACTGCCATGCGCCCAGCCTCGTTCGTTCGCTCTCTTCGGTACAGCGAATGTTTCCGAGCGATATCGTTCGGTTTTCCCGACCGTTTAGACTGGTCCGTGCAATGAGACGCAAACCCTCCTCTCCGCTCCCCCAGCGCAACGGCCTCGACGCCGCGCGCCTGAAGCTGCCTCCCACCGGCTCGTGGCTGCTGCTGCGCGACCACCTCGTGGAACGCCTGCCCCGAGTAGCTCCGTCGCGGATCGAGGAGATGCTGCTGGAAGAGCGCATCTGGGACGTCTCCGGACCGCTGGGCATAGACGCACCGTTCATCCCCGACAGCTACATCTGGTTCCACCGCGACCTACCCGTCGAGGTGCCCGTGCCGTTCGAGGTGGGCGTCGTCTACCAGGACGACGCCATCGTGGTCGCCGACAAGCCGCACTTCCTGGCCACGATCCCGCGCGGTCAGCACATCATGCAGACCGCGCTGGTCAAGCTGCGCGACTCCCTCGGTCTGCCCGACCTCTCCCCCGCGCACCGCCTGGACCGGGTCACGGCCGGGCTCGTGCTGTTCGTCGTGCGTCGCGAACTGCGCGGCAAGTACCAGACGATGTTCCGCGACCGACTGGTTTTCAAGGAGTACGAGGCGATCGCCCCTCACTCGCCGTCGTTGTCGCTGCCGTGCGTGGTCCGTTCGCGGATCATCAAGGAGCGCGGCATCATCACCGCGTTCGAAGTGGACGGTCCGCCGAACGCCGAAACTCACGTGTCCCTCGTGGAGCATCGGAACGGCCTGGGCCGCTACCACCTGAAGCCGTTGACAGGCCGCACCCACCAGCTGCGCCTGCACATGTCCGGCCTGGGCGTCCCGATCGTCAACGACGACTTCTACCCAGTCCTGCGGGAACGCCCGCTGGACGACTTCTCCTCACCTTTGCAGCTGCTGGCCCGCACCTTGTCCTTTGTGGACCCGGTGTCCGGCGTCGATCACAAGTTCACCTCGCGGTTGTCGTTGTCCGCCTGGTCATGAAACGTGCGTGCGCCGCGTCGGGATCGGTTGCGGCGTCCAGGTTCGGCTCATCCGCTCGTGCAACCGCCGTGCCAGGGCGCTCATCTCCGGATGCGTCTCGATGAACTCCGCGACCACCCGCGCCCGGAACATGAGCCGGCCGCGCGCTGTCGTGCTGTACCAGAACCAGTCCTCGTCGACGACCCTGGCGAGATGGTCCGTGCCGTCACGTTCGAAGCGCTGCACCAGCGCGTTGCCCTGCACCAGCCACCGCACGCAGGCGTCCTCGAGCTCGCCCTCGGTTCCGCGCTCCTCGAAGTAGGCCTGTTCCGCCGCTTCTCGCAGCTCTCTCGGCGTCTCCGAAACGGTCGCGCAGGTCGGGAATCCCATGCGCAGGTACACGAGCTCCGACGCCCCGTCACCCAGTGCCGCGCCCTCCAGGTCGATGAACCTGGCGCCTCGGTCGGTGTAGACGTCGTTGCCCGGACACGGATCGCCGTGCAGCAGGTCGAACTTCCCGGTGTCCT
>JAVXWK010000027.1:0-4964 GCA_032230575.1 Pseudonocardiales bacterium
TCTGGCTCCTCGACTACGCCCGGGAGCAGCACGCCGCCCGGGCCGGCAAGATCGAGGCGCCCGACGAGCTCCGGGGCGGCATCGCCTTCGAGGGCGTGTCGTTCGCCTACCCCGGGACCGATGTCGAGGTCCTCTCCGGCGTCAACCTGAACCTGCCGCCCGGTTCGGTGGTGGCGGTCGTCGGCGAGAACGGCGCCGGGAAGACCACGCTGGTCAAGCTGTTGTGCCGGTTCTACGACACCACCGCGGGCACCATCGACCTCGACGGAACCGACATCCGCAGGTTCCCGCTCGACGCGTGGCGCGCCCGGATCGCGACCGGATTCCAGGACTTCGTGCGGTTCGAAGTCGCCGCGCGGCACACCGTGGGGGTGGGCGACCTCCCCTTCCTCAACGACGACAACGCCGTTCTCGCGGCGCTGGACCGCGCCAATGCCGCCGGCGTGATCGACCAGCTCGACCAAGGGCTGACGACCCAGCTGGGGAAGACCTACGCCGACGGCAGGGAGCTGTCGGGCGGCCAGTGGCAGAAACTCGCGCTCGGCCGCGCCATGATGCGCGAGGCCCCGCTGCTCCTGATCCTCGACGAGCCCACCTCCGCACTCGACGCGGAGGCCGAGCACCAGCTGTTCGAACGCTACGCGGAGCACGGCCGCCGCATCGGAAAGGCCTGCGGCACCATCACCGTTCTGGTGTCGCACCGCTTCTCCACGGTCAAGATGGCCGACTTGATCCTGGTCGTGGCCGGCGGGCAGGTCGTGGAGGCCGGAAACCACGCCGCACTTCTCGAGTCCGGCGGTACGTACGCGAGCTTGTACGGCCTGCAGGCGGCGGCCTATCAGTCCTGACCCCGGATCACAGGTTCCCGAAGAACCCCAGCAGCGCGGCATTGACCTCGCCGGGACGTTCGAGCTGCACCCAGTGACCCGCACTGGGGACGTCGACGACACCACGCAGGTCCGCCACCGCCTTGGCGATGGCGGCGCTGTCGGTGAACGCGCGGGTGAGGTCCGTCTCGCCGCAGAGGTAGAACGCCGGGGGAGTGATCGGCGCGTCGTGCCAGGGCGCGAGCAGCTCCCAGTTGCGGTCGATGTTGCGGTACCAGTTCAGGCCGCCGGTGAAACCCGAGTGTTCGAACGACTCGACGGCGGCCTCGATGTCCTCGTCCTCGAGCCAGGCGGGGAGTTGCCCGGGAGTGGTGAACCGGTCGAGGAAGCCCTCACCGTCCCGGACGACGGGCGCCTGTGCGGAGCCGCCGAGCAGGGCCCGGAACGTGGCTCGGATGTCCGCGCCGAACTCGGCTTCGGCGACACCAGGCTCCTGGAAGTAGATCTGGTAGAAGCCCTCGCCGAAGTGTGCGCGCAGCAGGCTCAGCGGTGGCGCCGGTCCGCGCGGTGCGGGCGGCACGCTGATCCCGGCGACGCCCCGAACCAGGTCCGGGCGCAACAGAGCGGTGTGCCACGCGACCGGCGCGCCCCAGTCGTGCCCCACCAGGATCGCCTGCTTCTCGCCCAGCGCCTCGATCAACCCCACGACGTCGCCGACCAGGTGCAGCATCGTGTACTGCTCCACTCCGGCAGGCCGATCCGTGCGGCCGAAACCGCGTTGATCCGGCGCCACCACGCGGTATCCGGCGTCGGCCAACGGCTGGATCTGGTGCCTCCACGAGTGTGATGTCTCGGGCCAGCCGTGCAGCAGCAGCACGAGCGGGCCCTCGCCCTGCTCCGCGATGAACATGTTGATGCCGTTGACCGCGACGGTCCGGTGGACGACCACGACTACTTCTCCTCTTCCGCGGTGGGACGTGAATCGACGAGCTGGAGAATCCAGGCGCTCCAGGCCGTGTCGGCGCGCCGGTCGGACAGTTCGAGGGCGGTGGAGACCGTCTGGATCAGACCGGTGGCGAAGAACGTGCGCACCTGCGAGGAATCCGCGCCCGTCAGCCTGGCGATCGTCCTCATGAGACCCAGATGACGGCGTCGTACCGCTTCTCGCACGTCCTCGTCCGCTGCGGCCGCGAAACCCTGCAACATGACGAGGCCGGTGGTGCGTTCCCGTCGCAGGAGTTTCCGGTAGGCGTCGCCCAGCGCGATCAACGTCGGTTCCGCGCGCTCGAACGCGGCCTCGATCCTGTCGAAGGCGAGATCGACGACTTCGAGGAACAACTTCTTCTTGGTGCCGAACATCTGCACGACGCGCGGGTGCGAGATGCCGGCCCGCTCGGCGATGGCGTCCAGGCGCCCACCCGCCAGCCCGTTGCTCGCGAACTCGAACTCGGCAGCTTCGAGGATGCCTGCCCGCCGCGCCGCCGCGGGCAGGCGAACGGGCGTGCCGGGGTTCACCCGCGGACCTGGCGTTCCACGAACTTGTTGTCGTACAGGCATCGGTAGGCGTGGATCAGCCCGTCCTCGCCCAGTTCGAGCCGGTCGTCACCGTGGAACTCGACGCGCCGGTCGGTACCGGCGACAGTGCCGTTGAAACGCCACGCCACGACGATCGCCCGCCGGGTCGTCTCGGCGTAGAAACCCACGCGCGTGAACGAGTAGTCCGGAAAAGTGCGAGCCATCTGCGCCACGAAGCCTCGGATGGAGTCGGGCCCGTGCACCGTCGCCCCGAGCGCGGGTTCGTCGTAGACGAGGTCTTCCGCGCACAGTGCCGCCACCGCGCCGGCGTCGTGCTCGTTCCAGGCCTTCGCCCAGCGCCCGCAGAACTCCTCGACCGCCGCGATGTCACTCGCTGCCACATCCGCCAGGTTCACCGTCATGCAGCTAACTTACAAGTCAGTAAGAAGTTTTGCCAAACAGGTGCCCGTCCGCCTGGCGAAGCGCATCGGTGTCAGTGAACGCGGCGAGGCGGTGCTGTGCTCTGCCGCACGACGAGCCGGGTGGGCACCAGGGCCATGCCGGGTTCGATCGCCTCGCGGAGGAACTGCCGCAGCGGGCGTGGTCAGTGGCGCGAAGACGGAGAAACCGGCCGACCGCCGCCGGCGCGGTGCCGGACCGCGCCCAGGGCGCGATAGCCCTAGCCCTTCAGCGCCAGCTCGAGTTCGGCGGCCCGTCGCTCTGCTTCGTCTCCCTCTTCGACTTTGCCTGCCGCACGACAGGCCTCGCTGAGCCGGCGCAGCGCTCTTGCCTGCCGTTCCAGGTAGCTGGTTCGTTCGAGCGTCTCGATCGCGTCGGTGAAGTACCTGATCGCGGCCTGGTGGTCGCCGACGTGGTGCGCGATGTAGCCGAGCGCGTCGAGGTTGGCCGCGATGTAGACCTCGTTGCCGAGGGCCGTGTTCCGGGCGAGCGACTGTTCGCAGAGCGCTCGCGCCTCGTCGTACTCGCCGAGGTAGGCGTGCTGCCATCCGACGATGTTCATCAGCTCGTTGATCCAGTCCGGCAGGTTCGCGCGGCGGAACATCTCGAGCGCGATCTGCCCCTCGGCCAATGCCTCTCGCATCCTGCCGTTCGCCTCGTGGACCGTTGACAGGTTCGAGTGGATGAACGGCAACTGTCCCGTGGGGTCACCGCTCTGTTCGGCCATGGCCAGACAGGCGCGCAGGTGCTCGACGCTCTCCTCGTAGCGGCCGACGCGTCCGCTGATACCGCCCAGTTGCCTGCGCGCCCGCAGCTCGAGGGCCGGATCGCCGTGGAGCTTCGCCGCTTGGAACGACACGCGGGTTACCTCGAGGTTGCGTGCCCAGTCGCCACGCCGGATGTGATAGCAGGTCAGCGACCAGCCCAGTTGGTAGACCTGCAGGTACCAGCCGCGTTCCACGGCCAGGTGCTGTGCGCCGATCACGCAGTCGTGCTCGGCGTCGAACCAGCGCATCGCCTGCCCGATGCTGTCGATCGCGGGCACCGGCTGGTCGGTCAACGGGGCCAGGTCGATCGGCGGACGCAACGGGTCCAGCAGCCGGTCGCCGGCGTGCGCCACCCGCAGATAGTGGTCGACGACGCGGCGCACGTCGTCCTCGGCCGGCGTGATCTGCGCGGCCGCGTACAGCCGTACGACGTCGTGCATCCGGTAGCGCCCGCGCCGATGCTGCTCGATCCAGTGCGCGTGTTCCAGGGCGCGCAGGACCAAACGGAGCTCACCGGCAGGCAACCCGGTGAACGAGACGAGGGCGTCCAAGCCGATGTCCGGTCCCGGGATGTGGCCCAGCAGCCCGAACACCCGTGCCGCGACCGGGTCGAGCGTTCGGTACGACCAGGAGAACACCGCGCCCACCGCCGCGTGCGCGTCACCGGCGGAGTCGAGCAGCTTGAGGCGCTCCTGCTCGTTGTCGAGGTCCTCGACCAGCTCGCGCAACGGTGCGGCGGGCCGGCTGACAGCCAGCTCGGCGGCGAGGCGCAACGCCAGCGGCAGCCGTGAACAGTGGGCCGCGAGCTGCCGCGCCGCCTCGGGTTCAGCGTCAACGCGGACACCGACGAGAGTGCGCAACAACGAGATCGCGTCGTCCACGGTGAGCATGTCGAGGTCGAGCCTCTTGGCGCCCTCGCGGACGGTCAGGCCGCCCAGCGAGTCGCGGCTGGTGACCAGCACCAGCGAGCTGCCGGTGCCCGGCAGCAACGGCCGGACCTGGTCGGCGGTGCGCGCGTTGTCCAGCAGCACCAGCATCTTCTTGTCGGCGAGAAGGCTGCGGAACCGCGCCGAGGCCACCCCGGCGTCGTGCGGGATCTCGGCGCCGAGAGCGTGCAAGAACCCGCTCAGTGCTTCGGCGGGCTCGACCGGGTGGTCCGAGGCGTAGCCGCGCAGGTCGACGTAGAGCTGGCCGTCCGGGAAGTGGTGCCGCACCTGGTGAGCCCAGTGCACGGCCAGCGCGGTCTTGCCGACGCCGCCGACCCCGGCGATCGCCGAGATCACGATGGTGCTGCCGCCGATCAGGCCGTCCAGCTGGGCCAGCTGCGGCTCGCGACCGGTGAACCCGCTGACGTCGGCGGGCAGCTGCGCGGGCGTGGTCCCCGGCGCGGTGTCCT
>JAVXWK010000054.1:0-13294 GCA_032230575.1 Pseudonocardiales bacterium
GAAGCGGGCGCGGGCGACCTCCTCCAGCATGTGCCCGCCGGCCAGCACATCGACCAGCACGCGCGCCCTCGACACCGGCACGCCCGTCAAAGCCGCGACCGCCGGAAGGCTGATCTCGGCGCCGGGATGCAGGCCGATGAGCCGGAACATCCTGGCGGCATCCGGTTTCAGGGCCAGGTACGACCACGAGAAGGCCGCGCGCACGGCCGTGTCCTCGTCGTCGCCGGTCGCCAGGACGTTCAACCGGTCGCGCTCGTCGGCGAGGTCGTCGGCGAGGTCGGTCAACGTCAGGTGCGGGCGGGTCACGACGCGTTCGGCCGCGATCCGCACGGCCAGCGGCAGGTGGCCGCACAGTTCGACGAGCTTGGCGGCGGCGACGGGTTCGGCGGCGACGCGGTCCGCCCCCACCGCGGAGGTCAGCAGCGCCAACGCTTCGTCGCGGGTCAGCGTCGACAGCGTCACCGAGTGCGCGCCATCGCGGGCCACGAGTCCGCCGAGGTGGTTGCGGGAGGTCACCAGCACCATCGACGACGACCGGCCCGGCAGCAGCGGGCGGACCTGCTCGGCCAGCCGCGCGTTGTCGAGCAGCACCAGCACCCGCTTGCCGGCCAGCACACTCCGGTACAGCGCGGACTTCGCGGGCAGGTCGTCCGGAATCCGTTCGGCCGGAACGCCGAGGCTCTGCAACAGCTGATGGAGAGCGGCGGCCGGCTGCACGGGCGGCGACGACGCGTCGAACCCGCGCAGATCGACGTGCAGCTGTCCGTCGGGGAACCGGGAAGCGACCTGGTGCGCGAACCGCACGGCGAGAGCGGTCTTGCCGACACCGCCGGTGCCGGTGATGGCCACAAGTACGGGTGAGTGGTCGTGCGGAACGACCTCGGAGAGCTTCGCGAGTTCTTTGGCGCGGCCGGTGAAGTCGCGGATCTCGTGCGGCAGCTGGACGGGCACCAGGACGGGTGCGGCGGGCTCCGGCTGCGGATCGTGGCGGCCGACGAGCAGTTGTTCGTGGAGCTGGCGGAGTTCGGGGCCGGGTTCGATGCCGAGCTCTTCGATCAGCAATCGGCGTAAGTCCGCGTAGACCGCTAACGCCTCGGCCTGCCTGCCTCCGCGGTAGAGCGCGGACATCAGCAGTCCGTGCAGCCTCTCTCGCAGCGGGTGCGCACTGACCAACGTCGTCAGCTCACCCGCGACCTCAGTCTCCCGCCCGACGGACAGCATCAACGCGGCGCGCTGCTCCACGGCCGTGAGTCGCAACTCGGCGAGGCGCGCGCGTTCCACAGCGGCGAACGGCCCTGGCACGCCATCCAGAGCGATGCCACGCCATAGGCCCAAGGCGGCGTCGAACGCACTGATGGCCTCCGCCGGCTGCGCACGCAGACGTCCCGCGTCGTCCAGATGGGCGCGGAACATCGCGGCGTCGGAGCTGCCGGATGGGAGCTTCAGCAAGTATCCAGCGTCTGTGGAGAGCAGCACCGAACTCGGCGCGCGCGAGGCCCGTTCCGGCTCGAAAAGACGCCGCAGACCAGCAACGTAGGTGTGGATGCCGTTGTCCGCACTGGCGGGCGGCTCGTCACCCCAGACGGCGTCGATCAGCTCACTGCGCGACACGACGTGGTTGGCGCGCAGGGCGAGCACCGCGAGCACGGCTCTCTGCCGCGGCGGACCCAGGGTGAGCTCCTGACCGTCCACCGTCGCCGCGAGCGCGCCCAGCAGGCTGACGCGCAACTCGTTCTGCACCCTTTGTCTCACTTCGTCGCTGTCCGCAGTCACCTGGCAACCTACCGTCAGTTTCCGTCCAGAAACCATCCAGAGTCCATGCAGAGACCTTCTCCACACTTCACATCAGGTGGATTGGGCCGAAATGAGGGGGCGGAGATGAACGCGGCCGATGTCTTCGACACTTTGGGGCTGGAGTACCAACGCGCTTGGTCGCACCAGCCCGCACTGCACGGAACCCTCGCCTGGTTCGCCGCCACCCAGCCCTCGGGCTCGCGGGTGCTCGACATCGGCTGCGGCACGGGTGTTCCCGTCGCGCGCACCCTCGCCAAGGCGGGCATGAAGGTCACCGGCCTCGACGTCTCGCCGGTGATGGTCGACATCGCGACCGCCCAGGTCCCCGACGCGGCGTTCCACAAGATCGACATCCGCGACTTCGAGTCGCCCGCCGGTTCGTGGGACGTCATCTGCGCCGTCTTCTCCCTGTTGCAGATGCCGCAGGCCGAGATCATCCAGACCCTCGGCCGCATCTCGACGTGGCTGCGACCGGGCGGCCACTTCTTCCTGGCCACCGTCGCCGTCGACGCCGAGCAGGTCACGCTGCCGTGGATGGGGCAGGAGATTGAGGTGTCGTCGTTCTCCGAGGAGAACTTCGAAGCGCACCTCGCCGCCGTGGGCCTGCGTGTGGTGCGCCGGAGCCGGCCGGTTTTCACGCCGTCCTACCCCGGCGCCATGCCCGAGGAGTCGCTGCACCTGGTGTGCCAGCGCCCTTAGTGCTGATCGGCCAATGCGCGACCGATGAAGTGCGCTGACAGCAAGGCGAAGATGTACGCCTGCAACACCTGCACCAGCGCCTCCAGGAAGATCAGCCCGATCGCCAGCGCGAAGCCCACCACCGACACCGGCTTCAGCCAGATCGGTCCGTGCAGCAACAGGAACTCGCCGCCCAGCGTGAACACCAGCACGAGCAGGTGACCCGCGAACATCGCCGCGAACACCCGGATCATGAGGTTCAGCGGGTCGAAGAAGAACTTGAGGATGACCTCGGTCGGGATCAGCAGTCCCCACAGCACCGGCTTCGGCACGTCCGGGATGATGAACTGGTTGCGCAGGTAGCCGCGCAGCCCGAACTTCCTGATCCCCACGATGTGGTAGAGCGGGTAGATGATCAGCACCACGGCGAACGGGAAGCCGCTGTGGGTGAACGTCGGGAACTGCACGAACGGGATCAGCCCGTAGAGGTTGTTGACCAGCGCGAAGCAGAAGATGCTCACGATCAACGGCACGTACGGCCCGAACTCCTTGGCGCCGATCTGCTCGCGCGCGATGGTGTTGCGGCCGAAGTCGTAAACCGACTCGGCGGCGAACTGCCAGCGCGTCGGGACGAGCTTCAGATTCCTGGTGGTGACCAGGAAGAACGTCAGGATGATCGCGATCGACAGGACCAGCAGGACCTGCGGCTTGGTCACCGCGAGGTCGAACGGCAGTCCGAGCGGCTCGTGCCAGCTGAAGATGGGCGGCAGAAAGACATCGTCTTTGCCTGGTGGTGCGAAAACATCATCGGCCATGAGGCGACCCCCTCGTCCATGGTCTGGGACCAGACCTTATCGGACGAGGGGGACGCAGATCACAGCAGGGTCACACCGGAATGACGGTGGGGACGATCATCGGGCGACGGCGGTAGGTCTCCGCGACCCAACGCCCCACCACGCGTCGCACGGCCTGAGCGATCCGGTGCGTGTCGGCGATGCCCTCGGCCTCTGTCCGCGCCAGCTCCATCTCCACCAGCGGCACGACCGCCTCCAACGCCTTGGGGTCGTCGGAGAAGCCACGCCCGGAGATCGTCGGCGCCGTCACGGCACGCCCCGTCGTCCGGTCGATGGCGACGGAGATCGAGATGAACCCGCCCTCGCCCAGCACCAGCCGATCGGACAAAGTGGACTCACCGACGTCACCGACGGACAGGCCGTCGACGTAGACGTGGCCCACCACAACGCGTCCGGACACGGCGGCCTTGCCGTCCACCAGGTCCACCACGACGCCGTCCTCGGCGATCACGACGTGGTCCTCGGCGACACCGGTGGCGACGGCGAGAGCCGCATTGGCCCTCAGATGCCTCCACTCACCGTGCACCGGCATCACGTTGGACGGCCGGACAGCGTTGTACAAGAACAACAACTCACCGGCAGGTGAGTGACCGGAGACGTGGACCTTGGCGTTGCCCTGGTGCACGACGGTGGCGCCGAGCTTGGCGAGGCCGTTGACGACGTTGAAGACCGCGTTCTCGTTGCCGGGAATGAGCGACGACGCGAGGATCACCGTGTCACCGGCGCGGATCGAGATCTGCCGGTGCTCGCCGCGGGCCATGCGCGACAACGCCGACAGCGGCTCGCCCTGCGACCCGGTGGAGACGAAGATGACCTCGTCCTCCTCCATCCGCATCGCGACGTCGAGGTCGACGAACAACCCGTCCGGCACGTTCAGGAAGCCCAACTCGGACGCGATGCCCATGTTGCGGACCATCGAGCGGCCGACGAACGCGATCTTGCGCTTGTACTGCACGGCGACGTCCAGCACCTGCTGCACGCGGTGCACGTGCGAGGCGAAGCACGCGACGATGACCCGCTGCGACGCCTTGCGGATCACGTTCTCCAGCACCGGGCCGATCTCGCGCTCCGGCACCACGAAACCGGGCACCTCGGCGTTGGTCGAGTCGACCAGGAACAGGTCCACGCCCTCGTCGCCCAAGCGGGAGAACCCGGCCAGGTCCGTCAGACGGCCGTCCAACGGCAGCTGGTCCAGCTTGATGTCACCGGTGTGCAGCACCAGACCGGCGGAAGTCCGGATAGCGACCGCGAGAGCGTCCGGAATGGAGTGGTTGACGGCGAAGAACTCCAGTTCGAACGGCCCGTAGGTCGCGCGCTGGCCCTCCTTCACCTCCACCAGGCGCGGGTTCTGCCGGTGTTCGCGGCACTTGGCGGCGAGCAGCGCCAGCGTGAAGCGGGAACCCACGACGGGCACGTCGGGGCGCAGCTTCAGCATGAACGGCACGGCACCGATGTGGTCCTCGTGGCCGTGCGTCAGGACGATGGCATCGATGTCGTCGAGCCGGTCTTCGATGGCGCGGAAGTCCGGCAGGATCAGGTCGACGCCCGGTTGGTCGTCTTCGGGGAACAGAACGCCGCAGTCGACCACGAGCAGCCTGCCGGCGTGCTCGAAGACGGTCA
The DNA here is from genome assembly GCA_032230575.1 of Pseudonocardiales bacterium. Lineage (GTDB taxonomy): Bacteria > Actinomycetota > Actinomycetes > Mycobacteriales > Pseudonocardiaceae > Lentzea. The sequence goes on from JAVXWK010000054.1 coordinate 4,947, forward strand.
TGTTGCGGCCGATCTCGCCAATTCCGCCGAGAGCGACGACCCGGAGGCCGCCTTCCGGCAGTGCGGGCGGCAGTTCGGTCGAGTGGGTCACGCGTTGACTCCCAGTTCGGCCGCGATGGCCTCGATGTCTTCGGCCGCGGCCGGCACGAGCGGCAGACGGGGGTCACCCACGTCGAGCCCGCGCAGGCGCAGTGCGGCCTTCGTGTACGTCACGCCGGGAACCCGGCGGAATGGTCGCAGCAGCGGCAGCAGCGACTCGTGGATTTCTTTTGCCCGGACCACGTCTCCGGCTTCATACGCATCAATGAGATCCCGCAGGCGGTCTGCGGCGAGGTGACCGATGACGCTCACGAACCCGACGGCGCCGACGGACAGCCACGGCAGGTTCAGCGGGTCGTCGCCCGAGTAGTAGGCGAGATCGGTCGAGGCGATCACCCGGCTGCCGGCGTGCAGGTCGCCCTTGGCGTCCTTCACGGCCAGGATCCGCGGGTGTTCCGCCAGGCGCAGGAGCGTGTCGACCTCGATCGGCACGACCGCGCGCGGCGGGATGACGAAGAGCATCACCGGCAGCTCGGAGGCGTCGGCGACGGCGGTGAAATGCGCCAGCAGACCCTCCTGCGGCGGCCGCGAGTAGTACGGCGTCACGACGAGCACGCCGTGCGCGCCCGCCTTCGAGGCCTGCTCCACCAGGTGGATGCTGTGCGCGGTGTCATAGGTGCCCGCGCCCGCCACCACGTGCGCACGGTCCCCCACGGCCTCCACGACGGCCGTGATCAGCGCGGCCTTCTCGCGGTCGGTCGTGGTCGGGCTCTCCCCGGTCGTACCGTTGACGACCAGGCCGTCGTTGCCCAGGTCCACCAGGTGTTTCGCCAGTTCCTGCGCCTTGGCGAGATCGATCTCGCCACGGGAGTCGAACGGCGTGACCATAGCGGTGAGAACGCGGCCGAACGGGCGGTTCGGCGCTGCGCACGGGCTTCCTGGCATGCGCAGAAACTACCCGAGTTCACACACTTCGGTTCAACGACCGCACCCGTTCGACCGCGTCGGCGTCCCCGCTGTATTCCACGCGGACCTGGTCGCGCCCGAACGCGAGCATCACCAGCTCGGCCACCTCACCCGTGATCACCACGCCGTTCGCGCCCGGCTTGGCCACGAAGTGCGCACCGTCAGGCCGCACGAGAGTGACGCCGACCGGCGACGACCGGTAGGTGAACTTCGCGGTGAACGGCAGGAACTTCCACAGCACGTGCTCGCGCTTGCCGTCGTACGGCCGCGGTTCCCAGCCTGCCTGGGCCCGCCGCACGTCCTCGTGGTGCACGAAGTACTCGGTGGTGTTGATGTACGAGTCGAGCGGCTGGATCCAGAACGGCGGCGTGCGCACCAGGTCCAGGAGCTCGCCCCACGCCTTGTGCGCGTAGTCCTCCTGCACCTTCTCCGCCCACCTCGCGAACGGCTTGAGCAGGATGCCCGGCGCGGTGTCCGGGCGCCGCTCGCGGATCGCGAGGTGCGCGGCCAGGTCCCTGTTCGTCCACGTGCCGCACAACGTGGGCGCGTCCGGGCCGAGCTCGGTCATCAGGTCGACAAGGGCCTTGCGCTCATCGCGGGCAACACTCACCCCGCCATTCCACCACAGGCGCGGCTCAGGCCTCGTTCGGCTTGTAGCAGTCCTTGAAACCGTCCGGCTTGGCGGAGCTGTCGGCGAGCAGCTTGACCACCTGGTCGCGGGTCAGGTTCTCCGGGTAGTTCGGCCAGTCCGGTTCCTGACCCTTCACGTGCAGCTCGTCCAGCCAGTAGCCGGACTGACCCGAGATCTTGGCCATCTCCAGGTCGCAGCCCTTCACCCGCACCATCACCTCGATGGTGCTCTGCGAGGACTTGACCGTGCGCTTGCCGATCTTCTTGGACTTCTTCTCCTTCTCCGTGCTGGGCGCGCCGGGGTTGCTGAACCCCGCGGCCTTGAGCTCGGAGACGAACTTGTCCTCGTTGCTGGTGCACGCGGCCAGGGCGGCCGCACAGCCGAGAGCCAGCAGGACGGGCAGGATCCGCTTCACGTTCAGTTGTCCTTCTTCGCGCTGATGGTGCCGTCGAGCTGGCTGCCGTCCTTCTTGCTCGCAACGCAGTAGATGCGGCGCTGCGCGTTGTCGTTCTTGTCCTTCTTCCACGCGCTGTCGGTGGGGACGAGCGTCGACAGCTTGAGCTTGGCGCCGTCCTTGATCCACGCCGACTTCAGCGTCAGCTCGCAGCGGGAGACGCCGAAGTTCTTCAGCACCTCGGCCCCGGGATAGGTCGCGTCGGGCAGGCTCGACTGCACCGGCAGCGTCTCGGTCACGTCGAACACCTCGAAGTCGTGCGGCTTGTCGCACTCCTCGCGGGTGTCCGAGTCGAGCTGCTTGGTGGGCGCGACCTGGCCGTTGCCGCAGACGTTCTCGGAGAGGCCGAAGACCGGGATCTCGCCGCCCTCGCCGTACGTCAGCGCGGCGCTGCTGCTGCCGGTGGGCGACGTGAACCAGCTGTGCGTGTAGATGCCGCCCGTGAACGCCAACGCGGCGATGGCCACGGCACCGACCAACGCGATGATGCGGTTGCGCTTCTTCTTCGCGGGGTCGACGGCGGCCGTCTGCTGGTACTGCTGGGTCTGAGCCGGCGGAATTCCGGTGGGCGGCGTCGGCTGGTTGCCGATGCTGCCGAGCATGGCGCGGGCCTGCGGGCCGGACAGCCGCGCGTTCGGGTCGGCGATGAGCAGACCGGTGATCACGGCACCGAGCACGCCGGTCGCACGGGTCAGCCGCGGAGTCTCGCTCATGATCGCGTGCAGCGTGGAGGCCGTGGAGGAGCGCTCGAACGGGCTCCAGCCCTCGACGGCGTAGCAAAGGGTCGCGCCCAACGCCCACAGGTCGGACGCGGGGCCCGCCTCGTGGCCGTGGATGCGTTCCGGTGCCATGTACGCGGGCGAGCCGATGAGGCTGCCACTGGTCGTGAGGCGCGGGTCGTCGACGGCCTGGGCGATGCCGAAGTCGGTGAGCTTGAGCTTGCCGTCCGGGCTGACCATCAGGTTGCCGGGCTTGACGTCGCGGTGCACGATGCCGGCCCGGTGCGCGGTCTCGAGCGCCGACAACGCCTGCAGCGCGATCGACACGACCTGGTTCGGCGACATCGGGCCGTGGCTGCTGATCAACGTCGACAGCGTCGCCGCCTCGACCAGCTCCATGATGATGTACGTCAGGCCGTTCTCGTTGATCGCGTCGTAGACCGTCACGACCGCAGGGTCGTTCAACTTGCCCGCAGTGCGCGCCTCACGCAGAGCGCGCTCTTCGAGCACGCGGCGTTCCTCGTGCGCGATGCCGTCGGGCAGGTGCAGTTCCTTGATCGCGACGAAGCGCCCGATGTGGCGGTCCTGCGCACGCCAGACGATGCCCATGCCACCACGGCCGAGCTCCGCTACCAGGGCGTACCTGCCCGCGATGACACGCGGTTCGACTGCCTGTCCGTGCAACGTGCTCTCCTACCGAAATGGAGCCGGGGGGCGTTGACGGTACTTGAGACCCGCCACACGGGGGATCGGTTCCTAGACTTCCGGCGCTACAACCAGTTCGTGACCTGCGGCACGCAACGCCAGCACCGCCCGGCCGAGGTCCGTGTGCTTCACGAGCAGGTGGTCCGTGTCGTAAGTGGACAGCGCGAACAGCGAGACACCCGCGGCGGCCAACTCCCCCGCCAGCGCGGCCATGATGCCGGTGAGCGTGAACTCCAACGGCCCGCGCACGGTGAGCAGCCGCCAGCCCTTCTCGGCACTGTCGCCGGCCAGCTCGAACGACGAGGGCGCGATGATCGACATCTCGGCCGGCGTCCTGGTCACCGACACCAGCGCGCCGGTCAGGTCGAGCAGCCCTGAGGGGACCGGAGCGTCCGGCGCCAGGCGCGTGACGGTGTACTCGCCAGGGCGGACGTCCACGATGAGCCGCTTCATGGGCGTCAGCCTTCAACCACCAGTGGGCTCGAAGCAACTTCTGTGCCGTCCGGGAGTGTCGAGATGACGAAGTCCGCGAACGCGTTGGGCGCCGCCTTGGTCAGCTCGCGCAGGCACGCGACGGCCAGCTCGCGCAGTTCGACGTTGATGTGCTCGGTCGCGCGCATCGCGATGAAGTGCCGCCACGACCGGTAGTTGCCCGTCACGACGATCTCCGTGCCGGTCGCGTTGGGCAGCACCGACCGTGCGACCTCTCGCGCGCGCCGCCCGTTGACGGTCTTCTCCAGGCCCTGCACCAGGTCCTCGTAGACCTTGAGGCTCGCCTCGGTGGCCGCGACGAACCGCGCGTGCAGCTCGGGGTCCTGGGCGATCAGCGACGGCTCGACGACGGCGGTCGGGTCGGTGCGCTGGGACAGCTGCGAGTACGAGAAGTGCCGGTGCCGGATCAGCTCGTGCGTGAGCGACCGCGGCAGTTCGGTCAGGTACAGCGTCGCGCTGCCGTGCTCGAACGCGGCGAGGTGACCGACGTCGAGCAGGTGGTGCAGGAACGTCGCGTTGGTGTTCGTCATCGGGTTCGAGCGGTCCCACGACTGATAGCAGGCCCGGCCGGCGAACTCGACGAGCGCCGCGCCACCGTCCGCGTCGGTCGTCCACGGCACGTCGTCCGGCGGGATGAACTCGGTCTTAGCCACCAAACGCACTCTCGGCATGACCCGAGACACTATCTGACAGTTGCACGACGCCAGATGTGACGTCATAGTGGTGTCATGGATCTGTCGCCGTACATCGCGTCACTGCGCGAGGACCTGGCGACGGCCGCATCAGCGGGGGACGACAACACCCGTCGAACGGCCGCCGCGTTGTCCGCAGCGCTCGAGCCAGCCGCGCGACTGGCAATCATGAACGCACTGTCGGACCTGGCCGCGGAGGTCACCGCCTCCCTGGAAGGCCAGGTCGTGGAGGTTCGCCTGTCCGGCCGGGACGTCCAGGTGGTCGTCACGGGATCAGCCGAACCGGAGCCGGAGCCCGGCCCGCGTCAGGAGATGCCGAATTTTGGCGCAGGTGACGCCACTGGTGACATCAGCCGCATCACCCTGCGCATGATCAACGAGCTCAAGTCGAAGGCCGAGGCCGCCGCGGCCGCTCAGGGCGTGTCGCTGAACTCGTTCATCCAGCAGGCCGTCGGGGGCGCGGTGCACGGCAAGCACAAGCATCAGCACAAGGGGTGGAGCGGCAACACGGGCTCCGGGTCGCGTGTCCGCGGATGGGTGCAGGGGTGACTGGGATGACCGAGCAATCCGAACCGACAGGCGTGGTGCGTCAGCAGAGCTTCGAGTTCGCGGGCATCGCCGAGATCGACATCTCGCTGCTCAGCGGCCGCGTGCAGGTGCATCTCACCGACGGGCCGGGCGTGCACGTCGAGGTGCGGCACGACCCGACCGCCGGCAACTCGTGGACGGAGGGCCTGTCCAGCGTGCTCAGCTGGGTCAGCGGGCAGTTCGGTCCCGAGAAGAGCGCGGGTCAGGCCGGTCCCGAGGACGCCGTCCGCGAGGCCCGCGTCGAGCTGCTGGGCAACCGTTTGCGCATCGAGTCGTCGAAGGCGCTGCCGTTGCGCGCGGTGCCGCTCTCCGTGGTCGTGACGGCACCCGTGGGGTCACACGTGACGTCACGGACCGGTGCGGCTGACGTCATCGTCACCGGCGGCGCGGGCCGGCTCGACCTGAACACCGGCACGGGCAGCGTGTCCGCGGACCGCGCGACCGGCGAGACCAAGGTCAACTCGGGCGCGGGCACGGTCCGCCTCGGCACGATGCTGTCGTCGCTGAAGGCCAAGACCGGCAGCGGTGACGTCGAGGTGTCGTCAGTCGGCGGCACGTCCACGTTGATCACCGGCACGGGCGACGTGTGGCTGGGCGCCGTGCAGGGCAACGTCCAGGTGCGCACCGGCAGCGGCGACCTGACCGTGGCCGACGCCGCCTCCGGTGAGATCCAGCTGGGCACCGGATCAGGCAACATCCGCGTCGGCATCCGCCAGGGCACGCTCGCCCGCATCGACCTGGTGTCGACGTCCGGCAACGCCCGCAGCGACTTCGACGTCTCGGCCGAGCCGCTGGGCGACGCCTCGCTGTCGGTCACGGGCCGCACGGGCAGCGGCAACGCCCTAGTAACCGCCGCCGCAAGCTGACCGGGGGGTCGGAAAAAGTACGCGGGGTCCTTTCGTACTACAGAACAGTACGAAAGGGCCCCGCGTACTGAAAACAGCCGGCGGCTAGGGCTCCTGGAATGGTTTGGAGCCGCCGGGGACGTCGTCCGGGAAGATCGGGCAGCGGATCTCGCCGGTCAGGAACTTCCTGACGAAGGCGGAGAAGCTGCCGTCGAACGACCAGCTCTGGGCCAGATCGGTGATCACGACGGTCCACTCGCCCGGCTCGCCGCGGGTGTACCAGAGACAGTGGTCGCCGTTCACGGTCACGCCCCACGGCAACAGGCCGGGAGAGTCCGGGTGCACGCGCAGGCCCGGCTGACGGCGCAGCGCACGGAGCATCTTGGGCGCCTGCGTCATCCAGTTCATGAAACCGGCACGCGCTGTCGGGTGCAGGATCCGGACGTAACCGCCGACGATCAGCGGCGGATAGGCCTCGGCGAGATGCACGAAGTCGCTGGGCAACGCCGTGCCCGCGCGTGCTTTGACCGCGTCCCAGTCGACCGGGTCCGGACGCCGTTCTGGCGCTCCCAGCAGATCTATCCACTCGTCAGGCGGCACCGCTCACCTCCGTGACCCTCAAGCATCGCCTGCGGCACTTGGCATTCGGTTGTACCGCAGTCCAGCGATGACCAGTGAGACGACGGCGTCGAAAGCTGCCTGAATGTGAGGATTCCCCCACTCCTGGGCATGGGCCGGGTGGTGGAACATGTCCGTCGCGTCCCACACCGCCTGTGCCGTCCTCCGCACGTCGTCGGTCACGAACTCCTGGGTTTCCACTCCCGCCGAAATGATGCGCGCGACCTGACCCACCAGGTGTTCGATGTGGTAGTCGGGGATGGTGCAGCTCTCGCTCACCAGCACCCGGAACGTCGCGAACAGCTCCGGTTCCTCGGTGTGGGAGCGCCGTTTCTTGTCGAACAGGTGCTGCAACCAGGCCCGCAGGTTGTCGGCGGCGCTCGCGTCCTCGTCGAGCACCGACTCCATCTCGACGTGGATCGCGTCGAGCCAGCGCCGCGTCACGGCCTCGCGCAACGCGGCCTTGGTCGGGAAGTGGCGGTAGACGCTGCCGTGGCTGACCCCGAGCGCCTTGGCGACGTCGACCACCGTCGCCTTGGCGGGCCCGTACCTGCGCAGCACCTCTTCGGTCGCCGCGAGGATCGCCTCCCCGGTCAACACCTCCGCCACGTCACTCACCTCTCGCTGTCGAGCAGGGCCATCTGCTCCGCGGCGTACCGCGTGCCCGCAGCGGCCCCGACCGGAACAACGGCCTCGATCTCCTGCAGTTCCCGGTCGGTGAACGTCACGTCGACGGCACCGATGGCTTCGCTCAGCCTCGCACGCTTGGTCGTGCCGACGAGAGGCACCACGTCCTCGCCGCGTGCCGCGACCCACGCGATGGCCAGCTGAGCGACCGTGACGCCCTTGGCCGTGGCGATCTCGTTGAGCTTCTCGACGAGCGCGCGGTTCTGGGAGAGGTTGTCGCCCTGGAACCTCGGCGTGTGGTTGCGCCAGTCGTTCGCGCCGATCTCCACCGGCGCGGAGGAGATCAGGCCGCGCGACAGCACCCCGTACGCGGTGATGCTGATGCCGAGCTCACGGGTGACCTGCAGGATCTCCCGCTCGACACCGCGCTCCAGCAGGCCGTACTCGATCTGCAGGTCCGCGATCGGCTGCACGGCGTGGGCGCGGCGGATGGTCTCCGCGCCGACCTCGGACAGGCCGATGTGGCGGACCCTGCCCTTCTCGATCTGATCGGCGATGGCGCCGATGGTGTCCTCGATCGGCACGTCCGGGTCGAGCCGTGCCGGCCGGTAGACGTCGATGTGGTCGGTGCCGAGCCGCTGCAACGAGTAGGCCAGGAAGTTGGCGACCGCGATCGGCCGGGCGTCGTAGCCGAGGAACGCGCCGGAGTGGTCGCGCATACCACCGAACTTGACGCTGAGCTGCACCTCGTCGCGACGGCCCCTGATGGCCTCGCCGATGAGCATCTCGTTGTGCCCCATGCCGTAGAAGTCACCGGTGTCGAGCAACGTGACGCCCGCGTCCATCGCCGCGTGGATGGTCGCGATGCTCTCGTCGCGGTCGGCCGGGCCGTAGGCGTTGGACATGCCCATGCAGCCCAGACCGATGGCGGACACGACCGGGCCGGTGGCTCCGAGCTGACGCTTCTGCATT
>JAVXWK010000079.1:0-3412 GCA_032230575.1 Pseudonocardiales bacterium
AGCAGGAAGAAGTGGTTACCGGTGACCTGCGCGTCGCCCTTGAGCATCTGGCCGAGCAGCGCCCGCGTGATGACCTTGGTGTCGATACCGCGCATCAGCGCGACGCGGAGCTTGGCGTCCTTGAGGATCGACGAGTCCGCACCGTTGAAGGTGATGTGCGAGTAGTCCGGCGAGATCGCCTGGCGGATCGTCACACCCTGCATCGACTTGGCACGCGTGAAGTTGTCGATGCTGGAACCGATGTCGAACCAGTCGATCTGGCCGTTGGCGAGCGCGTCCGCGACGGCGGGACGGTCGACCTGACGGAACGTGATCTTGTCCAGCTTCGGCTTCTGGCCCCACCACGCGTCGTCGCGCACGACGGTCACGAGCTTGCCGGTGCGGTCGACGTTGCCGATCTTGAACGGACCGGCGGTGATCTTCGGCAGGTCCGCCCAGCCCTTGTTGAACTCCTCGGTGGAGGAGGACATGGCCTTCGGGTAGAGGGGCGAGAAGAGGCCCTTCCACTCGGCGAACTTCTTCTTGAACGTGACCTTGACGTCCTGGTCGGTCGCGCCCTTCTCGACCTTCTCGATGTCCTCGTAGCCGGTGGTGCCGGCGACCTCGTAGGCCTTGTCGGTGCCGTTGAGCGACTTCCACATGGCCTCGAAGTCGGCCCACGACAGCGCGGTGCCGTCGGACCACTTGGCCTTCGAGTTGATCTTGAACTCGAGGACCTGCGGGTCGCTGGAGGCGACCTTCGCGTCGTCGAGGTAGTCCTTGTTGATCTCGATCGTCGAGTCGGCCAGCTGCTTGTACAGGTTCGGCATCATCGTGTCGATCATGCGGCGGCCGTCGGCGTTGGTGCCGTCGAGCTGGTTGTAGTTCCAGTTGTCCGGCAGCTGGTCGACCGGCCAGCGGAACTCGCCGCCGTCCTTGACCTTGGACGCGTCCTGCGGGTTGATGTCCGCCTGACCGACCGGGCCTTCAGACCCCTTGAGACCGGTGTCGGTCTTGCTGGGCCCCCCACACGCGGTAAGCGTGAGGGCGACCGCGGCCAGCGCGGTCACTCCCACCTTGGTACGTCGACTCACTGTCGTGAACCTCCCTCGTGCCCGGACACCAGTTGCCGGGGACACTGTTCCTTCGTGCTCGCAGGTCTTCTGAGGCGACGGATGCATCAGAGAACCTGACGGATCTGGGCGAAGTGGCAGGCGGCCTCGTGGTCGGGGGCCTGGACTTCGCGGAGCGGTTCCACCTCGATGCACGTGCGCTGCTTCTCGGGCGGCAGCTGCGCGTGCAGGAAGCACCGCGTGCGGAACCGGCAGCCGGACGGCGGGTTCGCCGGGCTCGGCAGGTCGCCGGTGAGGATGATCCTCTCCCGCTGGCGTTCCTTGACGGGGTCGGGAATCGGGATCGCCGACAGCAGAGCCTGCGTGTACGGGTGGCGCGGCGCCTCGAACACCGAGTCCACCTCGCCGATCTCGATGATCTTCCCGAGGTACATGACGGCCACCCGGTCCGCGATGTGCCGCACGACGGACAGGTCGTGGGCCACGAACAGGTAGGCCAGGCCGAGCTTGGACTTCAGCTCCTCCAGCAGGTTGATGACACCTGCCTGGATGGAGACGTCCAAAGCGGACACCGGCTCGTCGAGCACGACGAGCTTCGGTTCCAGCGCGAGGGCTCGCGCGATGCCGATGCGCTGCCGCTGACCGCCGGAGAACTCCGCCGGGTAGCGCGAGGCCTGCTCGGCGCGCAGGCCGACCAGGTTCATCAGCTCCGGCACGCGCTTGTTGATGTCGGCCTTGCTGTAGCCGTGCACGACCATCGGCTCGGAGATCACGTCGTGGATCGGCATGCGCGGGTCCAGCGACGCCATCGGGTCCTGGAACACCACCGACATGTCGCGGCGGATCTCGAAACGGCGCTTCGAGCTCAACGAGGACACGTTGGTGCCCAGCACGGAGATCTCGCCGCGCATGGGCTTCTCGAGACCGAGGATCTCCATCAGCGTCGTGGTCTTGCCGCAGCCCGACTCACCGACCAGGCCCAGCGTCTCACCCTCGCGGATGTCGAACGAGATGCCCGCCACGGCGTGCACGGTGCCGACGCGGCGCTTGAACACCACGCCCGTGTTGACCGCGTACTCCTTGACCAGCTCGTCGAGCTCCAGCACGGTCTCGCGCCGCTCGCGCGGCACCTTCGCGATCTCGGGGTCCTCGACGACCTCGGCACCGAAGATCTCGGCGGCCGCCTCGGCGCCCTCTGCGTCGGTCGCGGCGATCTCGCCGGTCCTGATGCACGCGGCGTGGTGCTCGGCCGAGCCGTCCACCTCGATCAACGGAGGTTCGGCGGTGTGGCAGGCGTCGACGACCATCGGGCAGCGCGGCGCGAACGGACAACCCGGGGGAAGGTCCGTGAGCGACGGCGGCTGGCCGGTGATCGGGACGAGCGCCTGCTTCTCGCTGACGTCGAGGCGCGGGATCGAGCCGAGCAGGCCGAGCGTGTACGGCATGCGCGGCTGCAGGTAGATCTCGTCGACCTTGCCGGTCTCGACGGCCTTGCCCGCGTACATGACCATCAGCCGGTCCGCGAACCCGGCGACGACGCCGAGGTCGTGGGTGATGATCACGATGCCCGCGCCGGTGACCTCCTGCGCGGTCTCGAGCAGCTGCAGTACCTGGGCCTGCACCGTCACGTCGAGCGCGGTGGTCGGCTCGTCGGCGATGATCAGGTCCGGGTCGTTGGCGATCGCCATGGCGATCACCGCGCGCTGCCGCATGCCGCCGGAGAACTCGTGCGGGAACGCCTTCACGCGCTCGGCGGCGTTCGGGATGCCGACGAGGTCGAGCAGCTCGACCGCGCGCTTGTTCGCGGCCGACTTGGACACGGCGCCACCGCGGTGCACCAGGATCGCCTCGGCGATCTGGTCGCCGACGGTGTAGACCGGCGTCAGCGCGGACAGCGGGTCCTGGAACACCATCGAGATGCGCCGGCCGCGGATCTTCGACAGCTCCGTGTCGGTGCGGCCGATGAGCTCACGGCCCTGGAACTTGATGGAACCGGTGATGCGCGCCGAGTTCGGCAGCAGGCCCATGACCGCGAGTGACGACACGGACTTGCCAGAGCCGGACTCGCCCACGATGCCGAGGACCTCGCCGGGCGAGACCTGGTAGCTCAGGCCGCGCACGGCCCGCACGCGACCCGACTCGCTGGGGAACGACACGTGGAGGTCTTCGACCTGCAGAACCGGTCCTTCGACGACCGGGTCCGCCGGCGTGTCGAACAGGATCTCCGAACTGGTCATCAGGCGGCCTTCTCCTTGGTGTCCTTCTTCTCCCGCTTGCGCCCACGCAAGGAGGTGGGGTCGAGCGCGTCACGCAAGCCGTCTCCGACCCAGTTCACCGCCAGCACGAACACGACGAGGAAG
>JAVXWK010000092.1:0-4316 GCA_032230575.1 Pseudonocardiales bacterium
CAGCTCTGATTCGTAGCCGAGCGCGGGAGGGCGCTGACGAGATCGAGCGGATCCGGCACTACCGAGCGCTCATCGCCGCGCGTATTGGGCCCCGGCCGAGGACTCCCAAGGGGAACCGACTGTTCGCCCACGGCGGGCGCCATGACCGGTCACGCGCGATGCGAGATAAGTGGCGGCTTGAGGGCGTTCGCAATCCCTGGTAGCGAGACTGTCCTCACCCCGGGCGAGAACGCCCATATCCCTACATAATCTGCTCGTGGCTGCAAAGGTTCTGTAAAGCATTGTGACTGACTGATTGACCGTTCCGCGCCGGAAGACTTACACCCAGCCCGCCGGCCATCAACGGGGAGGTCGGATCGAACGGCGCCTCCGGCGGAGGTCATCGCAAGTGGCGGCGTCGAGAACGGGGGCTCCACATGTTCCGTGGCTTTCGCATGCTCACCGTTGGGTCCGTCGCCGCGGCGATGGTCGTAGCATCGGCTCACGTTGCCTTCGCGGCGACCCCATCGGTGTCTGGCCCGGCGACGTTGCGCACTGACTCGCAGCGGCCCGAAATGTCGATCGGTGTCAGCGATGCCGACGGCGGCTCGTTGACGGCGAAGTTCTTCGCCCGCCGTGCCGGTGCCGTCACCTGGGACATCGCCAACGGCACGGCCGTAGCCGCGGCTGCCGGCAGCGTCGCCTCGCTGGTGCTGCCGTCGCCGCTGAAGATCGGGCAGCGCTTCGAGTGGCAGGCACAGGCGTGCGACGCCACCGCTTGCTCGGCACTGTCCACGTTGACCAGCGCTCGGGTTTCTCCCGCGCTCGGTGCCGGCCCGCGGCCGAACGCGACGACGCTGAAGTTCCCGGTTAGCGACATGACCTCGGCCCGGGTGGACGTCGGCACCGGCAACCTGTATGTCACCTCCCGGCAGGTGAACCTGCCGGGTGTCACCGCTCCGTTCCGATCGGCCTTGCATTCAACAGTCTCGACCTCGGCACCGCCGCCACCAGCCCGACGGCGGCCGCGGGGAAGGGCTGGGCGATCACCCCAGCCCAGACCAGACTCGTCGCGCATCCTGAGGACGGCTCCGTCACTCTGTACTCCGCCGACGGCCGCACGGGCCTGTTCATGCTCGCCGCTGGCTCCACCACCAACTACGTGTCCCCGGCAACATTCAAGGTCGATCTGGTCAAGGTAACCGGCGGCTGGACCCTGACCGACCACGGCACCAACCAGGTCGCCTCGTTCAACAGCTCGGGGTTCCTTACTAAGTGGGTGGACCGCAACGGCAATACGACCAACCTCACCGCTGGCGCCAACCCAACCGGCATCGTCACCACGCGTGGGCCCGGCAGCGCCGCGACCGGCAGCTTCACCCTCTCCTCCAGCAACCGGTACACCGGGATCGTCAACGGGACGCGGACCGCCGCCTTGAACGTGACGACTGCGAGCAACGGTGACACACGCTTGTCCAGCGTCACGGACATGACGAACAGGGTGACCAACTTCATCTACTCCACCAGCGGCGACCTCACGTCGATTACCAACGGCGCCGGCGACATCATCGAGTTCGGCTACGACGCCGACCACCGAGTCACGACGGTCACCCAGCGCAACACAGGTAGCGGGCTGCCCGGCGACTCGATCACCCGCCTCTCCTACCCGAGCGACCAGCAGACGCTGGTGGCCTCCCCCACCACCGACCAGACGCAGGCCGTGGCGGCGGTCCCGCATGTCACGTACGACCTGACGGCGGATGGGACCGGGCGCGTGGCGAGCGCCACGGACGAGATGGGCCGCAAACGCGACACGACGTACACGACCCAGCAGGACGTCGCCTCGAGGACCACTGGCAGCGGAACCGCCGCCAGCGGAACGACCACGCTCGGCCACACCGCCAACAACGGGGAGTCCCTGACCTCCGTCCTGTCCCCGGGCGGGGCATCTGTTGCGCTCGCTTACGGCAACAGCGGCGCGAGCGCGTTCAGCCCCTCCTCGGTTATTGACGACGCCGGCAACGCCAGCCAGCTGGCCTACAACGCGACCGGGAACCAGACGTCCGCCACCGACGCCAACGCCGCTGCCGCGTCCGTGACATACAACGCGGACGGGACTGTCGCCACCTCGACCGATCCCGCGAACGGCACTAACGCCACCACCTTCGGCTACGACGCGACCAAGCAGCTGACCAGCATCACCCCCCCGTCCGGCAGCGGCCTGGGCGTGCGCAACTTCACCTGGGACTCCCAGAGCAGGATGGCGACCTCGACCGACGGGGCCGGCTCGACCACCACTTTCGGCTACGACAAGCTCGACCGGACCACCTCCGCCGCCTTCTCCGGCGGCATCACCCCGACGGTGACCTTCGTCTACGACGGCGCCGGCCGGATCACTTCCCGCGTCGACGGCAACGGCACGACCACCTACACCTACGACCACCTCGGGCACCTGACCAGCGTCACGAACACCGCCGGCGGCGGCACCATCCGTTACACCTACGACAAGGCGGGCGCGCTCGCGTCAGTTGCCGACGCCCGTGGCAGCACCAGCTACAGCTACGACGCCTCCCACGCAGTGTCGGGGATCAGCACTCAGGACGCCGTCAGCCGAAACGTCAATATCCACTACACGTACGACGCTGCCGGACGCACCACCGACATCAGCTTCTCGCAGCTGCCGATCTCGTCCTCTAATGCGGTCAACTACCACGTTGATCGCGACACTTCGGGTCGGATCACGCGACTTACCGCCAAGGATCCGCTCCCGACCTCGGCACCCAAGACAATGGCCGACTTCAGCTATTGCTACGCGGCCGGCTCGGCGGCACCCGCCTGCTCGACAGCCGCGTCAAACGATCGCTCGAAGGTCCAGTGGGTCAAGAACAACCTGAGCGGGCTTGTGGTTGCCTACACTTACGATGCTGCCGGGCGACTCACCCGGGCCGCCGGATCCGGCACGTCCTCGGCAAAGACCTACACCTACACCTACGACGGCAACGGTAATCGGAAGACGGCCAGCGACGGTACCAGCACGCAGAACTTGACATTCAACTCTGGCAACGAAATCACCAGCACCGGATACGCGCACGACGGTGCCGGCAACCTGACCCTCGACCCGGCTGCAGGCGCCCTCGCCTACGACGCCGAAGGCCGCATGACGTCCTCGATCAAGCAAGGCGTGACATCGACCTACAAGTACGCCGGCCTGGGCCAGAATGAGCTGCTCTCCACTACGAGCAGCAACGGCCGAGCTGCGTCCTATGTCTACGGCCGGGCCGACCGCAACGGGTTGCCGATCGTCGAGCAGATGACTCGGGACGGGCGAACCACGTACGTGGAGCACGACCCGTCCGGCACCCCGGTCGCCTCCCGGTCGTCCGACGGCACCTGGACGTTCTACGCCCACGACGGCTTGGGCAGCCCCGATTTCGTCAGCGGACAAGGCAGCACCCTGCGAACCTCGGTCGAGATGTACGACCCGTACGGCGTCCCGATCCGCCCCGTCAGAGTTGACGCCCCGAGCTCATTCGCCGACGGTCTGCCGGACTACGCCACCGGTCTGGTCAAGTTCGGGGCACGCTATTACAGTCCCGCGAGCGGGCGGTTCACCCAACAAGACTCGGTGGTGTCACTTGCGGACCCGGCCGAGGGCAACCGCTTCGCCTATGCCGCGGACGATCCGGTGAACTCGGCGGACCCCACGGGCAATCTTTCTTGCCGCACCTTGTATCTAGCGATGGCCGGCATCTTTGTTCTAGACATCGTCACCATAGCGAGCGCGATTGCGGCCATCCTGTCGGGGAATGTCTTCCTCCTCGTTGGAGAAGCGGCTCTGATCGCGGATGAGCACGTTCTGATGGAGGCGGCGGTGGACGCGCAAAAGGAGAAGGGCTGCTAATGGACGCAGTGCTGATTCTAGGTTCCATCGCGATTGCGATCGGCGTGTCCTTATGGGTCCTCCTTGGGGTGTCGCGTCAAGCGCGGGAGAAGCGGACTGGGGGCTCAGCGCCCAAGAGGCTGAGTTGGGGAGCCGCAGTCTTGTTCGTGGGAATCGAAGTGCTCGGCCTGCTGCTGGGCATCCTGTTCCACGCCAGCTCGCTCGCTCTTGCAGCGTTGTCTCTTCCGGTGCTTGCTCTCGGATCCGTCGTCGCCCTGCGCGGGTCTCGCACAGGGAACTGACCGCCGACCATTCTGAAGGGCAGGCTGCAGGTCCAAGTGACGGTCTGCTGAAGATTTCAAAGATGTCGTCAGCCCCGTGACGGTGTTCAACAGACACCCGTTCGACGTAGACCAGGGTTCAAGGCCGTCCGTGGACGCGAGCGGCAGGGCCTGGC
>JAVXWK010000909.1:0-7789 GCA_032230575.1 Pseudonocardiales bacterium
GTGGCAGTACTGCGAGGAGTGCCTCGGGTACGTGTTGCCGGGCCGGGTTGTCGAGCAGATGAACGGGGCCGAGACCGGCGACAGGTGTCCTGAACACGCGCACATGCCGCTCAGGGAGCTGCCGGGCCGCGAGGATCTGCCGGTAGTGCTGGCCGTGCGGATGAGCCTGTCGTTTCCCGGGCTGATCGCGGCGGTGCCGTTGTGCCGGGACGGGCGGGTGCACTGGTTCTCGGACGGTGGCATCACGAGCAACTTCCCGATCCACTTCTTCGACTCGCTGCTGCCGCGCTGGCCCACGTTCGGGCTGAGCCTGCAGGCGTATCCGCCGGGTGACACGAACGAGGTGTGGCTGCCGGAGCAGGACGCGTCGACCACCGGCACGCACTACGCGCCGCTGACGTCGATGCCGAAGTTCCTGGTGTCCATCTTGGACACGTTCCTGGACTGGCGGGACACGATGCAGTCGGCGTTGCCGGGGTATCGAGGACGGATTGCGCACGTGCGGCAGGCGGAGGAAGAGGGTGGCACGAACCTGTTCATGCCACCGGCCACGATCAGGAAGCTGGCGTCGCGCGGGCAGAAGGCCGGGGATCTGCTGCGGGAGCGGTTCGAGCAGCAGGAGAACACGGACCGGTACCGGTGGATCCGGTTGCGCATGGCGGTGCGGGAGTATCAGGAACTCGGTGTGCAGGCGGAGGAGCGGGACGCGATGTACGAGGAGCTGCTGGCGCGGTTCCAGATTCCCGCCGAGCTGCACGAGTGGTTCACGACTCCCCCGGCCGACGGTGATCCGTTCCGCGACGAGATCGAGGTCGCGCTGGACCACGTCGGGCGGTTGAAGGACGACGGGCCGTTCGACGGGGTGCCGCCGGTCGATCCGGATTTGCGGCTGACGCCACCCGAGTAGAGCGGTAGCCTGGACACATGACGCGATTTAGCCACCCCCGGCCTGCGGCGGTGGCGCGCGCTTAGAACCTTCCCGTTGGTCGGGGGACTCCGCATCCCGCGAAGACCAAGTAGAACGGGAAGAACCCCATGTACCGCACCGATGAACTCGTGCGCGCTCTGAGCGTGCGCGACCTCAGCGATCCCGCGCAGGGCCCGCACGCGATGCAGTTGCTGATCGCCGACCTCAAGGCCGCGCTGGACGAACCAGAGGAAGTTCGCCATCACCCGCTCGTCCCGGTGGAGCACAACTACGAGCGCCTTGGCTATCCGGCCGACGCGGTGACCCGAGAAGCGCGCTACACCAGGTACGTCAGCGAGACGTGCATGCTGCGCAGTCACACGACGGCGATGATCCCGCCGGCGCTCAAAGAGGCGACGCCGGACGTCACGCTGGTCGGCCCTGGGCTCGTCTACCGCCGCGACACCGTCGACCGGCTGCACACCGGTACGCCGCACCAGCTCGAGGTCTGGCGGATCAGCAGGAACCCGGAGCGTTTCGAGGACCTCGTCCACACGCTCGTCACGACGTTGTTGCCCGGCAAGCGTTATCGCATGGTCGACGCGCAGCACCCGTACACGACGCACGGCAAGCAGATCGACGTCGAGCACGACGGCGAGTGGGTGGAGATCGGCGAGGGTGGACGGGCCGCGCGCCACGTCCTGGAAGACCTCCCGCACGGCCTCGCGACGGGATGGGGGCTGGACCGGATTCTGATGCTGCGCAAGGGAATCCCGGACATCCGGCTGTTGCGCAACGAGGACCCGCGGATCGCCGCGCAGATGCTGGACCTCGACGAGTACCGGCCGATCTCACGGCATCCGGCCGCGATCAGGGACATCTCGATCATGGCTCACGAGAGCGAGGACATCGAGACGCTGGGCGACCAGATCCGCGCGCTCACCCCGGAGGACGTGATCGAGGAGATCGCGATCCTCAGCGAGACGCCTGCCGAGGACCTGCCCGCACACGTCCAGGAACGGCTGGAAGCCAAGGCGGGACAGAAGAACGTGCTGATCCGCGTGACGATGAGGGCGCCGGAACGCACCCTCACCGACCGCGAGACGAACGAGATACGGGACCGGCTGCTTCAGGGCTTGCGGGCCACGGCTCCGTAGATGCCGGTGTGGTCCTCGAAGGAGTCCGGGCGCCACTCGTCGACCGAGACGATGCCCGGCTCCAGCAGGTCTAGGCCGTCGAAGAACCTGCTCACCTCAGCGTGCGTGCGGATGGCGAGCTTGTTGTCCGAGTTGCTGTAGATCTGGGCGACCTTGCGGGCCTCCTCGGCCTCCTCGTCGGTGAGGCTGTCCCAGGTGGCGTGGGTGATGGCCAGGAACGATCCGGACGGCAGGCCCGCCATGTACTCGGCGACGGCCTCGTACGGGTTGTCGGCGTCCGGGACGAAGTGCAGCGCCGCGATGATCAGCACGCCGATCGGGCGGGAGAAGTCGAGCGTCTCGCGGGCGCCGGCCAGCACCGTGGAGGTCGCGCGCAGGTCGGCGAGGATCGCCGAGGCGTTGGGGTTGTCCGCCAGCAGGGCGTTGCTGTGCGAGACGGCGACCGGCTCGTAGTCGACGTAGACCACGCGGGCGGACGGGTTGTCCTGCTGGGCGATCTCGTGGACGTTGCCGACGGTCGGGATGCCAGAGCCGAGGTCGAGGAACTGCTCGACGCCTTCGGACACGAGGTGGCGGACGACCCTGCGCAGGAACGAGCGGTTGGCCTGCGCGCTCTGGGCGATGCCGGGGAAGATCTGCTCCACCTGCTTGGCGGCGGCGCGGTCGGCTTCGAAGTTGTGCGAGCCGCCCAGGTAGTAGTCGTACATCCGCGCGACGCTCGGGCGCGTGACGTCGACCGTGGACGGGACCCACTTCAGCTCTTCCATCACGCGCGCATCCTCGCTCGTGCGCACACGAGTGTCCACCGCCATCACCCGTTGCGCGGTGCTCGCTCACAGCGAACAGCGGAGGGGAACACCACCACGCTCCAGATGGTTGAGCGGTAAAGACTCAACTTTGGAGGGTGACGAGATGGGCGAAACTCTGGCCCTGCCGGTACTGCCGCTGGACGACGTCGTGGTGCTGCCCGGCATGGTGGTGCCGATCCGCATCTCCGGTGCGGACGCGAGCGCCGAGGCCCGCGCGGCCGTAGACGCGGCTACGACCGCGGCAAATCATCAAGTGCTGCTCGTCCCACGTCTCGATGGGAAGTACGCGGCAGTAGGAACACTGGCCGAGATCGAGCAGGTCGGCCGCCTGCCCGGTGGCGAGCGCGCTGCCGTCGTGCGCGGCACCAAGCGCGTGCGCATCGGCACGGGCACCACGGGGCCGGGCGCGGCGCTGTGGGTGAACGCGACGATCACGGACGAGTCCCCGATCACCGAGCGGACCCGTGAGCTGGCCCGCGAGTACCGGGCGCTCGTCACGAACATCCTGCAGACGCGCGGCGCGTGGCAGATGGTCGACTCGGTGCAGCAGATCAGCGACCCGTCGGCGCTGGCCGACCTTGCCGGTTACGCCTCCTACCTCGACGAGAAGCAGAAGATCTGGCTGCTGGAGACGAGCGACGTCACCACGCGGCTGGAGAAGCTGGTCGAGTGGGGTCAGGCGCACCTGACCGAGCTGGACGTCAACGAGACGATCGCCAAGGACGTCAAGGAAGGCGTCGAGAAGCAGCAGCGGGAGTTCCTGCTGCGCCAGCAGATGGCCGCGATCCGCAAGGAACTGGCCGAGCTCGACGGCAAGCCCGCCACCGAGCAGGAGGACTACCGGGCTCGCGTCGAGGCCGCCGACCTGCCGGAGAAGGTGCTCATGGCCGCGCTGACCGAGGTCGACAAGCTGGAGCGCACCTCCGAGCAGTCGCCGGAGGTGGGCTGGATCAGGACGTGGCTCGACACCGTTCTCGAGATTCCGTGGAACGAGCGGACCGAGGACTCCTACGACATCAAGGCCGCGCGCGAGATCCTCGACGCGGACCACGCCGGTCTGGACGACGTGAAGCAGCGCATCACGGAGTACCTGGCCGTGCGCAAGCGTCGCGCCGACCGCGGCCTGGGCATCGTCGGTGGACGTCGTTCCGGCGCGGTGCTGGCTCTGACGGGCCCTCCCGGCGTGGGTAAGACGTCGCTCGGCGAGTCCGTGGCACGCGCGATGGGCCGCAAGTTCGTGCGCGTGGCGTTGGGTGGCGTGCGCGACGAGGCCGAGATCCGCGGTCACCGCCGCACGTACGTCGGCGCGCTGCCGGGCCGGATCGTCCGCGCGATCAGCGAGGCCGGGTCGATGAATCCGGTCGTGCTGCTCGACGAGATCGACAAGGTCGGCTCCGACTACCGCGGCGACCCCACGGCGGCGTTGCTCGAGGTGCTGGACCCGGCGCAGAACCACACGTTCCGCGACCACTACCTGGAGGTCGAGCTGGACCTCTCGGACGTGGTGTTCCTCGCGACCGCGAACGTGCTGGAGTCGATCCCGGCGCCGTTGCTCGACCGCATGGAACTCGTGCAGCTCGACGGCTACACCGAGGACGAGAAGGTCACGATCGCCGCCGACCACCTGCTGCCGCGCCAGCTCGACCGCGCCGGCCTCACCTCCGAGGACGTCAAGTTCGAGAAGCCCGCGCTGCACCAGCTGGCTGGCGAGTACACGCGCGAAGCCGGTGTGCGGCAACTGGAACGAGCTCTGGCACGGGTTCTGCGCAAGGTGACCGCGAAGGTGGCCTTGGGTGACTCGGAACTGCCCGTCGTGGTCGACCAGCCTTCGTTGAAGTCGTACCTGGGCAGCCCGAAGAACACGCCGGAGTCGGCCGAGCGCACCTCGGTTCCCGGTGTGGCAACGGGTCTGGCCGTCACGGGTGTCGGTGGCGACGTGCTGTTCATCGAGGCCTCCTTGGCTCCCAAGGACACCGGTGCGTCGGGCGTGACCCTGACCGGTCAGCTGGGTGACGTGATGAAGGAGTCCGCGCAGATCGCGTTGTCGTACCTGCGTTCGCACGACGACAAGGCCGCGACGCTGGAAGGCCGGGGAGTGCACATCCACGTCCCGGCGGGTGCGGTGCCGAAGGACGGTCCGTCCGCGGGCGTCACGATGACGACGGCGCTGGCATCCCTGCTGTCGGGCCGCCCGGTGCGCTCCGACGTGGCGATGACGGGCGAGATCTCGTTGACCGGCAGGGTGTTGCCGATCGGTGGCGTGAAGCAGAAGCTGCTCGCCGCCCACCGCGCGGGCATCACGACGGTGCTGCTGCCGTCCCGCAACGAGCCGGACCTGGACGACGTGCCGGAGTCGGTGCGGGAGCAGCTGACCGTGCACCTGGTGTCGGACGTGGCCGAGGTGCTGGAGCACGCGCTCTCGCAGGAGAACGCCGCAGTCGTTGCGGCGTAAGTGAAAGACCCCTCGTGGGGGCAGTAGCGGCGACTGCTGCTCCCACGAGGCTTTGCTCAGTTGCGGCCGATGTCGATGACGAGCCTGGCCGGGTTCGTCAGCTGGAACACCCGGTGCCAGGTGCCGGCGTTGGCGTAACCGACCGCGATGCCCAGGTCCGCCTCGAAGTCGCACGTGAGGGCGACCCTGCGGACGTTGTACAGGCCGGGCGTCGCGAAGTTCTGCGACCCGGTGTAGGTCGGGTTCCCGTTGTCGTCGTGCGCGGCGGCACCCCACACGTGGACCGAGATGATCTCGTTGCTGCCGGGCATGGAGATCGGGGCGCCCGAGCCGCAGCCGACGACACCGGTGACCTCCCTGACCCGGAAGTCCGGGGTCACGCCGGACATGTCCAGCACCACGCGGTCGTACTCGGGGTGCTGACCGGTCCGGATGTTCGACAGCGTGGGCACGCTCTGCGCCGACGCCGTCGGGATGAACGTGAAGACCGCGAGTACTGCCACCAGCACTGCGGTCACGCGTCTGTTCCTCATCATTGGCCCCCTCTCAGGGCTAGATATAAGTACAGACGCGTGACCCACGTCACAGTTGCGTCAGCTGTGGTAAATGTCCACCACGTAGCGCAGCGGGCCGCTGGTCGTGAACCAGGCCTGGTAGGTCGCGTTGCGGTGGTTCACCCCGATCGCGATCGACAGGTCCGCCTCGAAGTCGCACGTGAACGCGACGCTCTGCGCAGTCGGCAGGCCCGTCGTGAAGTTGCGCGACCCGGGGTAGGTCGAGTTCCCGTTCTCATCGTGCGCGGCGGCAGGCTGCAGCCGCACCTCGAGGAACTCCACGCCCTTGGCCGAGACCGGCTTGCCGGAGGCGCAGTTGGTCGGCTCGCTGATCCTGGTGACGCTGTCCTGCGGCTGGCCACCGCTCAGGTCGAACACCACGCGGTCGAACGTGTCGTGGTGCCCGGTGCGGACGTTGGTCAGGTGCGTGTTTTCGGCCGCCGACGCACTCGGCACGAGCGTCACCGCCATCACGGCAGCGGCGAGCACAGCAACGAACTTCTTCATGAAGATCCCCCTCTTCACAGTCTTGCTACCCCAGAAAATCTTCCAGTGGAACTGGCGTGAGTCCATCTTGCTTGGCGCGGTTCAAAAACGCCGTGAAATCCTCGACGAACGTTGTCCGGAAGTGCATCAGGACGATGTCGCCCGGCTTGAGCTTGTCCCCCATCTGGAACTGCACGTGGCCGTCGTTGACCGCCGCCGTCCAGTTGACCAGCGCCTTGAACCCGCAGCTCGCAGCAGCCTTGCGGGTGTTCATGTCGTAGTTGCCGAACGGCGGCCGGAACAGCGTCGGGCGCTTGCCGTAGTCGGCGGCGAGGAAGTCCGCGTTGCCGCAGATCTCGTGCTTCTGGAACTCGAACGGCTTGCCCTGCAGGTTCGGGTGGTTCGTCGTGTGGCTGTGGACGGTGACCGGTAACTGCTTGAAGTAGTCCTTGTGCCCCTCGGCGTACTTGGTGTTGAGGAACACCGACGGCCACACACCGGCGTCGATCATCAACTCGCGCGCCTTCGGGTGCTGCACCGCGCCGTCGTCGATCGTGATGAACACGTACGGCTTGTCGGTCGGAATGTGCGTCACCACGGGCGCCATGCCGTCGGCTGTCGCGGGCGCGTGGGCCTGCACCGTGCCGTACGGGTACGGCGGCTCGAACATGCGCTTCGGCCGCTCGGTCGTGGTCGTCGTCGGCGCCGGCGAGGACGTCGTGAGAACGGGACCACTGGGTTGCGCGTCGGGCGCCTCTCCGCATGAGACGAGCCCGGCAACCAGTACAAATGCAGCAGCAAGCCGCAACCTGGACATCGTATTTCCCCCTCCACGCGGAAGACGCCGCGCAGGCCTCCATGGTTGCACGGGGATAGGCTCGAACTGATCACAACGAGGAGGAGAAACGATGAGCCTCGAGCGCCCAGTCGCTCCCGACCCCTACCAGTTGCTCCCGCAGGTCGGCACGTTCGAAGTCACCTCGGCGGACGTGCGCGACGGCGACCAGTTGCCCGACGCCCAGGTCTTCGAGGGCGGTAACACCTCGCCCCAGCTCTCGTGGTCCGGCTTCCCCGCCGGGACGCGCAGCTTCGTGGTCACCTGCTTCGACCCCGACGCCCCCACCCCCTCCGGCTTCTGGCACTGGGTGGCCGTGAACCTCCCCGCGACCACCACCTCACTGGACACCGGCGCGGGTGCCTCCGACGGCACACTTCCGGGTGACGCGTTCCACGTGCGGTCGGATTACGGCACCAAAGCGTTCGGTGGCGCGGCCCCGCCCAAGGGCGACCACCCGCACCGCTACTACTTCGTGGTGCACGCGGTGGACGTCGACAAGCTCGATGTGGACGGTGACGCCTCGCCCGCCGTGGTGAGCTTCAACCTGGCGTTCCACACGCTGGCCCGGGCGATCATCACGCCGACT
>JAVXWK010000109.1:0-17352 GCA_032230575.1 Pseudonocardiales bacterium
TCCGGCGGGTCGAGCGCGCAGAACACCACCGGCGTGAGCAGTTCCTCAGCGGTGCCGACGAAGTCCGGCGTCACGCCGAAGCCGGTGAGCGCTTCGCGCACGTAGTCGCCGAAGCCGTCCGGACCGACCTTGGTGAGCACCCCGGCACGACGGCCGAGCCGCGCGGCGGCGACCGCGACGTTGGTCGCGGTCCCGCCGAGCGACTTGGCGAACGTGCTGACCTCGGCCAACGGCACCCCGGACTGCTCCGGGTAGAGGTCGACACCGACCCGGCCGACGGTCAGCACTTCCAGCGACGTCACGCCTCGACACCTCGCAGCTCGTGCTCCAGCGCTTCCAGCTCGGCACCGCCGGCCATCTGCCGCGTCAGCTCGTTGATGTCGATCTCGTCCTTCTCGTAGCTGCCCAGCGCACGGCCGCGCTTGAGCAACAGGAACCGGTTGGCGACCGGATAGGCGTGGTGCGGGTTGTGCGTGATCAGCACGACGCCGAGGCCACGATCACGCGCCTGGGCCACGTACTTCAGCACCACGCCGGCCTGCTTCACGCCGAGAGCCGCGGTCGGTTCGTCCAGGATCAGCACCTTGGCACCGAAGTGCACCGCGCGGGCGATGGCGACGCACTGCCGTTCGCCGCCGGACAGAGTGCCGACGGGCTGTTCCACGTCCCGCAGGTCGATGCCCATGTCGGACAACGCCTTCTTCGTGACGGCCTTGCCCTTCCTGTGGTCCAGGAAACCGAACCTCGTCGTGGGCTCCGAGCCGAGGAAGAAGTTGCGCCACACCGACATGAGCGGTACGACCGCGAGGTCCTGGTACACGGTCGCGATGCCGTGGTCCAACGCCTCGCGCGGCGACGAGAACTTGATCTCCTCGCCTTCGACCTTGAACGAACCCTGGTCGTGCTGGTGGACTCCGGCCAGGATCTTGATCAGCGTCGACTTGCCCGCGCCGTTGTCGCCGAGCACGCAGGTGACCTCGCCGGCGTTGACCACTGTGGACACATCGCTGAGCGCGATGACGCTGCCGTAGGTCTTGCCGATGTTCTCGGTCTCGATGAGTGGCGTCATCGCCTGACCCTTTCCGCTCGGCGGCGCAGCATGTTGTTCACCAGTACGGCAGCCAGCAGCATCACGCCGAGGAACAGCTGGAACCAGTCGCTGTTCCAGCCCGCGTAGACGATGCCCTGACGAGCCATGCCGAAGATCAGCGCGCCGATCGCCGCACCCACCGCGGAACCGAATCCACCGGTCAGCAGACAGCCGCCGATCACCGCCGCGATGATGTACTGGAACTCCAGGCCGATGCCCTGGTTCGCCTGCACGCTCGCGTACCGCAGGATGTTGATCGAGCCGACCAGCCACGCCGCGAACGCCGTGGTCATGAACAGCAGGATCTTGGACCGCACGACCGGCACACCGACCGCACGGGAACTCTGCGCGGCACCACCGATCGCGAAGATCCAGTTGCCGAACCTGGTGCGCATCAGCACCGTCGAGGCGATGGCGGTGAACAGGACCCACCAGATGATCGACACGTAGAAGCTGGTGCCGCCGATCTGGAACGTCGAGGCGAACAGGAACCCCGCCGACTCGTAGCCGGCGGTCTCCCTCATGCCCGACACCTGCACGCTGCCAGTCACCAGGCGCGTGATGCCGAGGTTGAGGCCCTGCAACGCGAGGAAGCTGCCCAGCGTCACGATGAAGCTCGGCAGGCCCGTGCGCATCACGAGCCAGCCGTTCAGCGCGCCCACCGCCAACGCGAAGGCGAGCGACACCAGCAACGCCAGCCAGACGTTGAGTCCCAGCTGGGTGGCGAGGAGAGCCGTGACGAGCGCGGTGGACGCGGTCATGACACCGGCGGACAGGTCGAACTCGCCGCCGATCATGAGCAGCGCCACCGCGACCGCCATGATGCCGAGCATGGAGGCGTCGTCCAGCCAGGTGGCGGCACCGCCCATGCTCAGGAACTGCCCGGTGACCACCGAGAAGAACAAGAACACGAGCAGTGCGCCGAGCATGGCGCCGATCTCGGGACGCTTGATCAGCTGATCAACGGCCCTGGGCTTGCCCATCCGTTCGTCGGCAGCCGGTGGAGCCTTGGCCGTCACGGTCATCTCCCCGCCTCCTCCTTACCTCTTGCCGTTCTTGGCGTACTCCGCGACCTTGTCCACATTGGACTTGTCGACGAAGCCGGGACCGGTCAGCACGGGCTTGCCGCCACCGAGGGTGTTGGCGTTCTCCTTGAACAGCTTCAGCATCACGATCGGCAGGTAACCCTGCTCGTACTGCTGCTGGTCGACGG
Source organism: Pseudonocardiales bacterium (assembly GCA_032230575.1). Taxonomy (GTDB): domain Bacteria; phylum Actinomycetota; class Actinomycetes; order Mycobacteriales; family Pseudonocardiaceae; genus Lentzea. Next base: position 2,304 of record JAVXWK010000109.1, read on the forward strand.
CGAACAGCACGTCACCGGCCTTGATCGCGCTGACCACGTCCGCGTTCAGGTCGAACGTCGCGACCTGCGCCTTCGAGCTCGCGCCCTTGATGGCCGACGCCGCGTTCACGGCGACCTGCGGGTTGAGCGCCAGCACGCCGTCCACAGCGGTGTCGGACTGCAGCTTGGCCTTGATGCGGGCCTCGACGTCGGTCGGGTTGGAGATGTCGACCTGGAGGTTCTCCACCGCGCCGCCGAAACCGGTGCGGGCACCGTCGCAGCGCTGGTTGAGGCCCGTGTTGCCGGCCTCGTGGATCACGCACAGCAGCTTGGTCTTGCCCGCGGCCTTGAGCTTCTTGCCGGCTTCCTCACCGGCGATCGACTCCTCCTGGCCGACGTGCGCCATGGCACCGAACTCCGCGCTCTTCGCGCCGCCGGAGTTGATCGTGATGACCGGGATGCCGGCCTTCACCGCGTTCTCGATGGACGTCTTGAGCGCGTCCGGGTTCGCCATCGACACCACGATGCCGCCGACCTGCTGCGACACGGCGTTGTCGATCAGCTTGGCCTGGGCGCCGGGGTCGCCGTCGGAGTTGTAGGTGACGCCGACGCCGAGCTGCTTGCCCGCGTCCTCCGCACCGACCTTCACCACGCTCCAGAACGCGTCGCCCGACGTGCCGTGCGTGATCACGGCTACCTTCAGGTCACCCGAGCTGCCGGAGGAGCTGTTGTTCTGCGTGTTCTGGGTATTGGTACCCGTGGGACCGCTACAGGCGGCGAGTAGAGCAACACCGGCGAGGGCAACGCCCGCACGGATGACCAAGCGAGACTTCATCGTCTCCAGTCCCTTCAGAGGATCTTGCTGAGGTGCGCGAGGCTGCGCCCGGTGTCCTTCAGTGGCTTGTCCACTGGACTTCCATCCTTGAGCTGGGTGTCCTGCTCAAGCACGAACCAACCGGTGTAGCCCGCCTCTTGAACGAGCTTCACCAGCGCTTCCACGTCCACGTCGCCGTCCCCGAGCGGCACGTAGATGCCCTGTTCCACGGCATCGGTGTAACTGAGCTCGCCGCTGCGCACCTTCGCCGCGATCTCGTCACGCACGTCCTTGAGGTGCACGTGACCGATGCGGTCCGGGTAGCGGCGCGCCAGCTCGACCGGGTCCGTGCCACCGATGAGGAGGTGGCCGGTGTCCAGGCAGAGCTGGAGATCGGAGTCCGCGAGGAACCTGTCGACCTCCGCCTCCCGCTCGACGTGGGTGCCCACGTGCGGGTGCAGCACGGTCGCGAGCCCGTGCCCGGCGGCGATCTCACGGATCTTCGCGCAGGTGTCGACGAGCGTGTTCCACTCGTCGTCGGTCAGCTGGGGCGTCTCGTCGTAGCCGTCGAGGCCCGTCGCGGCGGCGAGCACGAGAACTTCCGCGCCGCCCGCCTTGAGGATCGCGGCCACGCGGTCGGCTTCGTCCAGAGTGGACTGGACGTCGGTGTGCAGCGTGACGGCGAGGAAGCCGCCGACCAGGGTGAGCTCGTGGCTGCTCAGCAAGGTCTTGAGCGCCTCGGGGTCGGCCGGGAGGTAGTCCGGCGGGCCGAGTTCGGTGGCGGCGAGGCCCAGGGAGTGCATCTCGGCGAGAACCGTGTCCGACGGGAGCACGTTGCCCCAGCCGGGAACCTCGCACACACCCCAGGAGATCGGTGCCCCAGCGATCTTCGCCATGCCTAGTTCCCCTCGATCTTCACCGGTGCGCCGGTGCGGCGCGACTGCTCACAAGCTTCAGCCAGGCGGAGGCTGATCAGACTCTCCCGCGCCGGTGACGGGTTCGCGACCTCGCCCTTGATGACCTGCGTGAACAGGTTCATCTCGTTGACGTACGCGCGGTGGAAGCGCTCCGGGAAGCCGGGGTAGGCGTCCGGTCCGGCCACGTGACCGCCGGGCTCCAGCGAGTTCAGCGGCGTGCGCGGGTCGACACCGGCGACCAGCGAGTCCTTGCTGCCGAGCACCTCGATGCGGTGGTCGTAGCCGACCGGGTCGTGCCTGCCGCCGGCCAACGTCGCGTGCGCGCCGCCCGCGAACTTCAGCATCACCACGGCGTTGTCGACGTCGTCGGCGTCCGCGAACGCCTGATGCACCAGCACCGAGCCGCTCGCGTAGACCTCGACGACGGGCTCGCCGACCAGCCACGGCACGCAGTCCAGGTCGTGGATCAGCAGGTCGCGGAAGATGCCGCCGGACGCGGGCAGATAGGAGAAGTCCGGCGGGTTCGCGTCGTTGCCGACCGCCCTGACCAGGTAGATGTCGCCGACCTCGCCCGCGCGGATGCGGCGGTTGAGCTCGTAGATGGCCGGGTCGAAGCGGCGTTGGAAGCCCACCAGGACCTCGACACCGGACTTCTCGACGTCCTCGACCAGCGCGGTCATCTCGGCGAGGTCGCTCGCGATCGGCTTCTCGCACAACGTGGGGACCCCTCGCCCGATCGCCGCGCGGAGCATCTCCGGGTGGGTGTTCGTCGGGGTGGCGAGCAGGACGCCGTCGACGCTGCCGAGCAACGTGTCGAGGTCTTCGACGGCGGTTGTTCCCTTGAGCTCAGCCGACGCCTGCGCGGCACGACCGGGCACCGGGTCGAAGAGAAGCACCTCGTCGACTCGATCCAGTGCGGCGAGGTTGGTGGCGTGCATGGTGCCGATCCTGCCGACACCCGCTACTCCGATCCGCATCGCAGGTTTCCCCTGTTCATCGGCTGTGATGTGTTAGAGCGCTCTATTGGTTGGAGCGCTCTAATGCTGTAACTTCGGCCACAGGGTGTCAAGAGGGGAGGTGGTTATCGGTGGTCAGGCCGACGATGGAGGACGTTGCTCTGCGGGCGGGAGTTTCCCGCGCACTGGTGTCACTGGTGATGCGCAACTCACCCAAGGTGAGCGAGGCGCGACGCACCGCGGTGCTGAAAGCCGCGGAGGAACTGGGGTACTCGCCGCACGCGATGGCCAGGTCTTTGGCCTCGCGCACGTCGACCGTGCTCGGCGTGATGGTGTCCGACCTGCACAACGCGTTCTTCGCCGAGGTCGTGGACGGCATCGACGAGGTGGCGCGCGAGCAGGGGTTCGACATCATCATCAACACCGGTGGCCGCTCGCCTGCCCGTGAGCGCCGCGCGCTGGAGTCGCTGCTGTCGTTCCGCCCGGCCGGACTCATCCTCTTGTCGCCTGTCGTTCCGGCGACAGCCATCGGGAAAGCTGCCGAACAGCTTCCGATCGTGCTCGTCGCCCGTTCGTCTCGGGTGTCCACTGTGGATACGGTCAACGACGACGGCGAGCAGGGCGCGCGGCTGGCCGTTGACCACCTGGTTTCACTGGGACACAAGCGCATCGCCCATTTAGACGGCGGTGAAGGCACCCAAGCCGGGCCTCGGCGTCGTGGGTACGTCGCCGCGATGGAGGCGCACGGGTTGAAGCACCAGGTCGTGGCCTCCGAGTACACCGATGCCGCCGGCGCACGGGCGATCCGCTCGTTGATCGCGGATGACGCTTTGCCCACGGCCATCCTGTCCTGCAACGACTTCAACGCCGTCGGCGCGATCTCGGCCCTGGAAGACGCAGGGTTGCGCGTTCCTGACGACGTTTCCGTGGTGGGCTATGACAACACGTCTCTGGCGGCTCTTCGCCATGTCTCACTGACCACGATCGACCAGCCCCGTGCCGAGTTCGGCCGGTTGGCTGCTGGGGCGCTCCTGCAGCGGGTTCGTGAAGAACGCACCGAACCCGTGCGCCATCTCCTCAATCCCTCTCTCGTAGTCCGGAACACGACAGCTCCCCCAGGAGGACCGCGTTGAGCACCATCCCCCACTGGATCGACGGCGCCCGCACCACGGGGGTGTCGTCCCGCACTTCCGACGTCTTCAACCCGGCCACCGGTGAGGTGGCTGCCCAGGTCGTGCTGGCCGAGCAGGCCGACGTCGACCTCGCGGTGTCGTCGTCGTTGAAGGCGGCGCAGTCCTGGTCCGAGTCGTCGCTGTCGACGCGGTCGCGGATCCTGTTCGCCTACCGCCACCTGCTGCACTCGAACCGCGACGAGCTGGCCGCGATCATCACGTCCGAGCACGGCAAGGTGCTCTCGGACGCCGCAGGTGAGGTGCAGCGCGGCCTGGAGGTCGTCGAGTTCGCGTGCGGCATTCCGCAACTGCTGAAGGGCGAGCACTCCGAGCAGGTCTCGCGCGGTGTCGACGCGTACTCGTTCCGCCAGCCTCTTGGCGTGGTCGCGGGCATCACGCCGTTCAACTTCCCCGTGATGGTGCCGATGTGGATGTTCCCCATCGCCATCGCGACCGGGAACACCTTCGTCCTGAAGCCTTCCGAGCGCGACCCGTCGGCGTCCGTGCGGCTGGCTGAGCTGTTCCAGGAGGCCGGACTGCCCGACGGCGTGCTAAACGTGCTGCAGGGCGATTCCTTCGCGGTCAACGCCCTGCTCGACCACCCGGACGTTTCCGCGGCCTCGTTCGTCGGCTCGACCCCGATCGCGCGGCACGTCTACTCGCGTGGCACTGCGGCGGGCAAGCGTGTGCAGGCGTTGGGTGGCGCGAAGAACCACATGGTCGTGCTGCCGGACGCCGATCTCGACGTGGCCGCTGATGCCGCCGTCTCCGCCGGCTACGGCTCCGCGGGCGAGCGCTGCATGGCGATCTCGGTGGTCGTGGCCGTGGGTGAGACGGGCGACGCACTCGTCGAGAAGATCGCCTCGCGAACGCGCGACCTGCACCCGTCGGTGCTGCCCGGCACCGATCCGGATGCCCAGATGGGCCCGTTGGTCACAGGCGTGCACCGGGAGAAGGTTCGGTCCTATGTGGACGCGGGTGAGGACGCCGGCGCCACGTTGGTCGTCGACGGCCGTGACTACACGCCGGAAGGTTCCGAGGGCGGTTTCTGGCTCGCGCCCACGCTTTTCGACCACGTCACGCGCGACATGACGATCTACACCGACGAGATCTTCGGCCCGGTGCTGTCGGTCGTGCGCGTCGACACGTTCGAGGACGCCGTGGAACTGGTGAACGCCAACCAGTACGGCAACGGCACAGCCATCTACACCGGCGACGGCCTGGCCGCGCGCGAGTACCAGCGCCGTGTGCACGTGGGCATGGTCGGCATCAACGTGCCGATCCCCGTGCCGATGGCCTATTACTCGTTCGGCGGCTGGAAGGACTCTCTCTTCGGCGACACCCACGTCCACGGCGCCGAGGGCGTGAAGTTCTACACCCGCGCCAAGGCGATCACGGCACGTTGGCCGCAGCAGCACGGCGTGAACCTGGGCTTCCCGACACACGGCTAACCCACCTGCTTCAAACGCACGCGGGGCCCTTTCGTACTGAGTGATAGTACGAAAGGGCCCCGCGTGCGGTTCTCAGGCGTCGACTTTCTCGTGCTCCGGGGTGGGAGACGCAGGAGGGGTTGGGCTTGGGAGGAAGCGCTTGATGAGCGGGAAGAACAGGATCAGCAGGATGATCACGTAGACGACGATCGCCATCGGGCTGTTGACCAGGCCTGTCAGCGAGCCGTCGGAGAGCTGCAGCGAGCGCCGCATCTGCTGTTCCGCGGCCGGGCCGAGGATCACGCCGATGATCGCGGGCAACACCGGCAGGCCGTAGCGGCGCATGCCGAAGCCCAGCAGGCCGATCACGAACATCAGCAGCAGGTCGAAGATGTCCGCGTTCACCGCGTAGGCGCCGACCGAGGCGAAGAACAGGATGCCCGCGTAGAGGTACGGCCGCGGGATGCGCAGGAGCTTCGCCCACAGCGGTGCGAGGGGCAGGTTCAGCACGAGCAGCAGCGTGAGGCCGATGAACAGCGACGCGATCAACGCCCACACGAGACCGGACTCGCGCTGGAACAGCAACGGGCCTGGCTGGATGCCGTAGGTCTGGAACGCCGCCAGCATCACGGCCGCGGTCGCCGTCGTCGGCAGGCCCAGGGTCAGCATCGTGACCAGAGTGCCTGCGGCGGAAGCGGAAGCGGTCGACTCCGGACCGGCGACGCCTTCGATGGCGCCCTTGCCGAACTCGTCCTTGTGCTTGGAGAGCCGCTTCTCCGTCACGTACGACAGGAAGGTCGGGATCTCCGCGCCGCCAGCGGGAATCGCGCCGAACGGGAAGCCGATCACCGGGCCGCGCAGCCACGGCTTCCAGGTGCGCTTGAGGTCCGCCTTCGCCAGCCACGGACGGCCGACCGGGATCGGTTCGAACGGCTTGCGGCGCAGGTGAGCCGCGACCCACAGAGCCTCGCCGACCGCGAACAACGCCACCGCGACAACAACAACGTCGATGCCGTCAGCCAGGTGCAGCGAGCCGAACGTGAGGCGCTGCTGGCCGGTCATCTCGTCGAGACCGACCAGACCCAGCGTCAGGCCGATGAGCAACGAGGCCACACCGCGGATCCGCGAGGCACCCAGAACCGAGGTCACCGCGATGAATGCCAGCACCATGATCGCGAACAGGTCCGGCGCACCGATGTCGACCGCGTGCTTGGCCACGAAAGGCGCCAGCAGGACGATCAGGATCGTGCCGATGATGCCACCGGTGAAGTGGCCGATGGCAGCCGCGGCAAGCGCTTGCGCACCACGTCCCTTGCGGGCCATGGGATTGCCCTCGAACGCGGTGACGACCGCCGCGCTCTCGCCGGGTGTGTTCAGCAGGATCGACGTCGTCGAGCCGCCGAACATGCCGCCGTAGTAGATGCCCGCGAACATGATGAACGCGCCGGTCGGCTCCATGCCGTAGGTGACGGGCAGCAGCAGTGCCACCGCCATCGCCGGGCCGATGCCCGGCAGGACGCCGATCGCGGTGCCGAGCAGCACGCCGATCGCCGCGAACAGCAGGTGTGTCGGCGTCAGCGCGGTCGCGAAGCCGTCGAGCAGTTGTTCCACCTAGAACACCTCCATCAACGGGCCACCGGGCAGGGGGACGCCGAGCAGGTTGTTGAACACCACGAACGTGAGGATCGAGAGCCCGGCCGCGATCAGCGGGTCGCGGACGTACGCGCGGCTGCCGAGCGCGTAGGCCGCGCCCCAGAACAGGATCGCGCCGGAGATCGGGAACCCGACCAGGCCGATCAGCGCGGCGTTCGCGAGGAAAGCACCGCACAGCAGCAGAACCGTGCGCCAGTCGGCCGGTTCGGACAGGTCGACGTCCTCGCCGCCCTCCGCCTGGCCGCGACCGCCGCGCAGCACGTCGCGGGCCAGCAGTGCCGCGACGACCAGCAGCAGCGAGCCGACCAGGATCGGCACCGCCTTCGGGCCGACCGGGCCGCGCTGGGCGAAGTCGGTGGGGATGCGCAGCGCGTCGGTCAGCACCAGCACGCCGAGCACGACCAGGAGGGCGCAGATGCCCAGCTCAGAACGTTCGCGTAGCCAGCTCTTGGTTGCGGTCATGCCAGCCCCAAGTCCTTCAGCACCGTTGCCACCCGCTTGTTCTCGCTTTCCAGGAAGGTCTTGAACTGGTCTCCCGGTGCGAAGGCGTCGGTCCAGCCGTTGCGCTGCAACGCCTCTGCCCACTGCGGTGTCCTCTGCATCCGCTGCAGCAGGTCGACCAGCTTGTCGCGGTCGGTCTGCGTGATGCCGGGAGGAGCCACGATGCCGCGCCAGTTGGTGAACTCGACGTCCACACCGGACTCCTTGAGCGTCGGCGCGTCGATGCCGTTGATGCGCTTCGAGCTCGTCACGGCGAGCACCCGCAACGTGCCGGCCTGGATCTGGTCGCGGTACTCGCCGACACCGGAGACGCCGAACGCGACCTTGCCGCCCAGAACGCTGGCCAGCAGCTCGCCGCCGCCGTCGAACGGGATGTAGTTGACGCTCTTGGGCGCCAGCCCGACGCCCTTGGCCATCAGCATCGGCGCCAGGTGGTCAGGTCCGCCCGGAGCCGAACCTCCGCCGACCGTCACCGTGCCGGGGTTGGCCTTCCACGCGTCCACGAGCTGCTGCAACGACGTGTACGGCGAGTCCTTCCCGACCACGACGATGTCCGGTTCCTCGATCAGCTTCGCGATCGGGGTGGTGTCGAGCAGCGAGTTCGGCGACTTGTTCGTGTACACCGCGCCCACGACGCCCAGACCCATCGACATGATCAGCTTGCCGTTGCCGCGCTCGCCGACCGTGCGCCCGAGGCCGACCGTGCCGCCGGCGCCGGGGAGGTTGAACACCTCGGCGTTGCGCAGCAGGTCAGCATCCTCCATGGCTTTCGCCGCGGTGCGGGCCGTGATGTCGTACCCGCCGCCGGGCTGGTTCGGCACCAGCACGCGCAACGCCCGCACCTGGCTGGTCTCGCCGCTGTCCGCACCCGGCGTCAGCAGCGGTGGCACCAGCAGGACGGCGAGCAACGCCGTCGCCACCGCCACCCACACCTTCACCGACACTGTGATCCCCGCCTCTCATCCGCGTGGTTCGACATGTTGCTCTGGTGTAAACCTTGATGTCGCTCTTGCGCTTCTAAGGTTTCTTTTGGTTCTTCTGGTCATGGGAGGTCTCAGTGCGCCGCCGACGTTCCCTGGCCAGCCAGCTCCTAGTGTGGCAACTCGTAGTCGTCACCTTGCTACTGTGCGCGGTCGGCGCGCTGACGGTCGTCCAGTTGGGCAGCAACTTTCGCTCCAACGAGGAGCGCCGGATGCTGTCCGTCGCGGAGAACGTGGCAGCCACGAACGTCGTCCAGACGTCGATGGGCAACTGGCGGATCCTGGCCGCGCCCGCCGAGACCGCGCGGAGTCTGTCCGGCGCGTCCTACGTGCTGATCGTCGACGTCCGGCGGATCGTGATCGCGTCACCCGACCCGGCTCAGGTCGGGTCCGAACTGGACACTCCGACGACGGCGCTCGACGGCAAGGCCTGGGTCGGGACGGTCGACGACTCGATCGAGGCGCACGTGCCGGTGTTCGACGAGCAGACCCGCAAGGTCAACGGCATGGTGATCGCCGGGGCGATCGAGCCGGGCCTGTTCGCCGGTGCGCTGAACCAGCCCGTCGACGTGCTGCGGTACCTGGCGATCGCGCTGGTCATCGGCGTCACCGGCTCGTTGCTGCTGGCCCGCCGGGTGAAGAACCAGACGCTCGGGCTGGAGCCGCACGAGATCACCGCGCTCGTGGAGAACCGCGAGGCGTTGCTGCACGGCATCAGGGAAGGCGTCGTCGGCCTCGACGGGCAGAACCGGATCACGCTGGTCAACGACCACGCGAGCGACCTGCTGGCGTTGCCGGAGGACGCGGTCGGCCGGTCTGTCGAGGAGCTGGAGCTCAACGACCGGCTGCGCGACGTGCTGACCGGGCGCGCGACCGGTGTCGACCAGCTGGTGCTGCGGCAGGGTGCCGTGCTCACGGTGAACCGCATGCCGATCGAAGGCGCGGGTGCCGTCGTGACGTTGCGAGATCGCACGGAACTCCTTGCACTGCAACACGAACTCGACGCCTCGCAGCACGCGACGGACACGTTGCGAGCGCAGGCGCACGAGTTCGCGAACCGGCTGCACACCATCGCCGGGCTGATCGCGCTGAAGGAGTACGACGAGGTCACCAACTACATTCACCAGATCAGCTCGTCGCAGGACCAGTGGCGGGCCGAGGTCAGCTCGTCGATCGGCGACCCCGCCGTGGTCGCGCTGCTGATCGCCAAGGCGTCGCTCGCGGCCGAACGCGGCACGGTGCTGCGGATGGGCCCGGACAGCGTATTGGGACGCGTCGACGAAGCTTTGTCCGCGGATTTGGTGATGGTGCTGGGAAATCTCGTCGACAACGCGTTGGATGCACTGAGCTCGCTGAGCACGAACGGAGCTCAGAAGTGGATCGAGGTGGGTGTGATGCAGTTGGACGACGAGGTCCAGGTCGTGGTGCGCGACTCCGGTCCCGGTGTGGCGCCGGAACTGGCGGAAGAGGTGTTCCGGCACGGGTTCACGACCAAAGCGGCATCGCACGGCGAACGGGGTATCGGGCTCGCGCTGATCAGGCGGGCGTGCCTGCGGCGCGGAGGTTCGGTGAGCGTCACCGGCTCGGTCTTCACGGCAAGGCTGCCCTGGTGATCCGGGTGCTCGTCGTCGACGACGATTTCATGGTGGCCAAGGTGCACAGCGGCTATGTCGCGCGCACCGAGGGGTTCGAGGTGGTCGGGGTCGCGCACAACGGCGCGGACGCGTTGCGGCTGGTGGCTTCTCTCAAACCGGACCTGGTTCTGCTCGACATCTACCTGCCGGACGTCAGCGGCCTCGAAGTGCTGAAGTCGTTGCGCGCCAACGAGGACGTGGACGTCATCGTGATCACGGCGGCGACCGACGTCGAAACCGTGCGCAGTGCGATGCGCGGAGGCGTGCTGCACTACCTGATCAAGCCGTTCGACTACTCGGCTCTGCGCGACCAGCTCGCGCGCTACGCGTCGTTGCGGGACAAGCTGCACCGGCTCGACTCGGCCGGGCAGGCCGACGTGGATCAGGTGTTCGGCGCACGGCCCACCTCGAAACCGTTGCTGCCCAAGGGGTTGACGCCGGAGACCGCGCGACTCGTGGAGAACGCGCTGCGGTCTCATGCGGAAGGGCTTTCGGCGTCGGAGTGCGCGTCGTCGACCGGCGTTGCTCGCGTCAGTGCGCGCCGATACCTGGAGCATTTCGTGTCGACGGGTCGCGCCGAGGTTCGGTTGCGCTACGGCGGAACTGGCCGTCCGGAACGGATCTACGCGCTAGTCCCAGGAGCCTGAACGACCGCGGCCGCGCTTGGTCTCCGCACGGCGCTTCTTGCCCGCGATGCGGCGTTCCTGCGAGCCCTTCGTGGGCTTTGTCGGCCTGCGCATCGGAGGCGGTGGCGCGGCTGCCGACCGGAGGATCGCGGCGAGCCGTTCCCGTGCGGCGGCGCGGTTCTGCAGCTGCGCACGGTGCTCGGACGCGGCGATCGTGAGCACGCCGTCGACCAGCCTGCCCTCCAGGCGGTCGAGCATCCGGCGCTTGAGGTGCTCGGGGACCGACGGCGAGGCAGCCAGGTCGAACGAGAGCTCCACGCGGCTGTCCGCGGTGTTCACTCCCTGCCCGCCCGGCCCACCTGACCTGGAAAAACGTTCGCGCAACTCGGACGCCGGAATCACCAGCGTCCTCGTCACGGTCACGTCGTTCATGCCTGCAAGGTTAGAAGGTCAACCCCGGCAGTGTCGCGATCTTTATCAACGCCTCGCGGTCGAGCACCGGTTCCGGCCGCTGCGGCTCACCGAGCAGGTCGGCCTTCCCCCAGAACGCGGAGTCGAACCTGCCGAGGTTGTCGCTGGTGACCTGGACGTGCGTGCCGTCCGGGCGCCACGCCTCCGCCATCAGCACCTTCTGGTTCGTCATCCCCGGCACCATCACCAAAGCGACGGTGACCTTGATGCCGTCGCGCTCGTACACGTGGCATTGGCTGATGGGGTCGTTGCAGTCGCCTGTGCTGAGCCGGCGTTCCTGGTCGAGCCAGATCGTGACGCCGCCGACGCCCTGAGCGTCGCGCAGACGTGCCGCCGCCCAGCGCTTGCTGTCGCGGTCGCGGAACGCGAACGCCCGAGCCTGGATCTCCGCGACGTCCTCCACCGCGAACCCGGGCGGGACGACGTTCGCCTCACGCAGGACGCGGGTCAGCTCGGTGTTGCGGTCGTAGGCCCCGGACCCCGCCGTCACGCCCGCGTCCTTCATGGTCATCGACGACTGCAGCACGTATCCCGTCGTACCCAGGCCGACCAGCATGACCATGGCCAGCGCACCCGCGATCGCCGTGCGCCTGCGGGTGAGCTTGGCCTTGCCCTTGCGGATGACCTCGGAGCGGTAGATCCGCAGCGTCGGCTCGTCCTCCAGCAGGTCGCGCAACGCGGCGAGCCCCTTGGCCGCCTGACTCTTCACCGTGCCCTCCGTCCTGCCGAGGATGCGGGCGGTCTCGGTGATGCTCAGGTCCTCCCAGTACCGCAGCACGACGACGGCTCGTTGGCCCGGCGGCAGGGCGTCCAGGGCGAGCCGCAGGTCGAAGTCCGCGGCGTCGTCGGTCACCGTCGGCTCCGGCACGACGTCGACCATGCGTTCGCGCTGGAAGAAGCCTCGCCGGCCCTCGTCGATGGCGGTGCGCACCAGAACTTTGCGCGCGTAGGCGTCGACGCTGTCCTTGCGCACGCGGGACCAGGCCACGTAGAGCTTGATCAACGCGTTCTGGACGATGTCCTCGGCGCGGTGCCAGTCGCCACACAGCAAGTAGGCCGTGCGGCGCATGACGAGAGCGCGTGCGTCGACGAACTCCCCGAACTCGCGGTCGCGGTCCAAGTGCCCCCTCCTCGGTCGCCGCTTAATACGCAACGACGACCGTAGGGGGTTGCCTCAGAACCGCGGGTGGTCTCCGACAAGTGCGGCGCCGCCGACCTCGGCCTTGCTGATCTCGCCGAGCACCCACGACGGGACGTGGCGCGCGGTGAGCACGGCCAGTGCGCGGTCGACGTCCTCGGGCGCGACCACCGCGACCATGCCGACGCCCATGTTGAACGCCTTCTCCATCTCCTCGCGCTCCACCCGGCCGCGCTGGGCGATCAGCTGGAACACCGAGGACGGCGTCCAGGTGCCGCGGTCGAGCGTCGCGTGCAGGCCGTCGGGCAGCACGCGGGCCAGGTTCGCGGCCAGGCCACCGCCGGTGACGTGCGAGAACCCGCGGACCTCTGTCTCGGCGATCAGCGCGAGGCAGTCCTTGGCGTAGATCTTGGTCGGCTCCAGCAGCTCCTCGCCGAGGGTGCGGCCGAACTCCTCGACGTGACCCTCGAGCGGCATGCGCGCGATCTCCAGCAGCACGTGCCTGGCGAGCGAGTAGCCGTTGGAGTGCAGGCCGGACGAGCCCATCGCGATCACGACGTCGCCGTCGCGCACGCGGTCCGGGCCGAGCAGCTTGGACTGCTCGACCACGCCGACGCCGGTGCCGGAGATGTCGTAGTCGTCGTCGCCCATCAGGCCGGGGTGCTCGGCCGTCTCGCCGCCGAGCAGCGCGCAACCGGCCTGGACACAGCCCTCGGCGATGCCCTTGACCAGCGCCGCGATCTTGTCCGGGACGACCTTGCCGACCGCGATGTAGTCCTGCACGAACAGGGGCTCGGCACCGCAGACGACCAGGTCGTCCACGATCATGGCGACCAGGTCGATGCCGATGGTGTCGTGCTTGTCGAGCGCCTGCGCGACCGCGATCTTGGTGCCGACGCCGTCCGTGGAGGACGCGAGGATCGGCTCCTTCCAGCGGTCGAGCTTGAGCTGGAACAGACCGGCGAACCCGCCGATGCCACCGAGAACCTCGGGCCGGTGCGCCTTGGCCGCCCACGGCTTGAGCTTCTCCACCGCCTCGTCACCTGCGGCGATACTGACTCCGGCGGCGGCGTAGGTGGCCTTGGCGCTGTCGGTCACGTCAACTTCTTCCACTTGGATCTTGGGTGCTCAGGGACGACGCAACGCGTCTTCGGCACCATAGCCGTTGGCCAGAACGGGAGCGGCCGAGCCCGACACGCCCTTGAGCCCTTCGAGCAGGTGCTTGCCGATGAGCGCGTCCGGCGGCAGCTCGATCGGGTACTCGCCGTCGAAGCAGGCCGAGCACAGCCGCGTCTTGGGCTGCTCGGTCGCCGCCACCAGCTGCTCCAGCGACACGTACCCGAGCGAGTCGGCACCGACCGAGCGGCGGATGCCGTCGTCGTCCAGGCCGTTCGCGATGAGCTCGGCGCGCGAGGCGAAGTCGATGCCGTAGAAGCACGGCCACTTGACGGGCGGCGACGCGATCCGGACGTGCACCTCGAGCGCACCGGCCTCGCGCAGCATGCGGACGAGCGCGCGCTGGGTGTTGCCGCGCACGATCGAGTCGTCCACGACGACCAGCCGCTTGCCGCGGATGACGTCGCGCAGCGGGTTCAGCTTCAGCCGGATGCCCAGCTGGCGGATGGTCTGCGACGGCTGGATGAACGTGCGGCCGACGTAGGCGTTCTTGACCAGGCCGGACCCGTACGGGATGCCGCTGGCCTGCGCGTACCCGATCGCGGCCGGCGTACCGGACTCGGGCACCGGGATCACCAGGTCGGCCTCGACCGGGTGCTCCTTGGCGAGCCGGCGGCCGATCTCGACGCGCGTCGCGTGGACGCCGCGGCCGGAGATCGTCGTGTCCGGGCGCGCCAGGTAGACGTACTCGAAGATGCAGCCCTTGGGCTCTGGCGTCGCGAACCGGGTCGACCGCAGGCCGTCGCCGTCGATCGCGATCAGCTCGCCCGGCTCGACCTCGCGCACGAAGCTCGCGCCGACGATGTCGAGTGCCGCGGTCTCGCTCGCCACGACCCAGCCGCGTTCCAACCGGCCGAGCACGAGCGGACGGACACCGTGCGGGTCACGCGCCGCGTACAGCGTGGACTCGTCGGAGAAGGTCAGGCAGTAGGCGCCCTTGACCGTGGGGAGCAGCTCCAGCGCGGCCTGCTCGATGCCCTTGTCGGCCGCCGCGTGAGCGAGCAGCGCGGTGAGGATGTCCGAGTCGGTCGTGGCGCCGTTGCGGCTGGAGATGCCGAGTTCCTTGACCTTCTCCAGCAACTCGGCGGTGTTCACCAGGTTGCCGTTGTGCCCGAGGCTGAGCCCCGACCCGGCCGCGGTCGTCCGGAACGTCGGCTGCGCGTTCTCCCAGGTCGTGGACCCGGTGGTGGAGTAACGGCAGTGCCCGACGGCGACGTGGCCCTTGAGGCTCTGCAGGACCTGCTCGTCGAAGACCTGGCTGACGAGCCCGAGGTCCTTGAAGACGACGACCTGCGACCCGTCACCGACCGAGATGCCCGCGGCCTCCTGGCCGCGGTGCTGCAGGGCGTACAGGCCGTAGTAGGTGAGCTTGGCGACGTCCTCGCCGGGGGCCCAGACGCCGAAGACGCCGCACTCCTCGCCGATGGGCCGTTCGTCCTCGTCGGGGAGGTCGCTTCCGCGGTTTTCGGGCTGGCCCTGTGCGAGCGGCACGCGGGGAGCTCCTCGGAGAAGTAGGCGGGGAAGCCGACTGCGGCGAGTGTAGCGGCGGGCTACGCGGTGACCGGGATCACACACCGTGACGTCTGGCTGACGTTACGAAGT
>JAVXWK010000125.1:0-4219 GCA_032230575.1 Pseudonocardiales bacterium
CGAGCCGTCCGGCACCACCCGCCAGACCTCAGCCGAAAGAGGCGGCGGCCTGCCTGTCCGAGTCGCCCATGCCCTGGGCTCCAGAGGCGACCTTGCCGGACAACGTGTTGAGCTTGGCGTTGCCCTCGTTGAGAGACGTCGAGATCCTCTGCGCGGCCGCGTCGTAGGCCGTCGACGCCTGGCCTTCGAAGCCGGCGAGAAGGTTCTTGGTGTCCCGGATGAGGTTGTTCGTCTCGTCCGAGATCTGGTTGTTGGCGCGCCTCATCACCTGCACACCCTGGTCGAGAGCCGGGTAGTTGTAGGTAATTGCTCCGGTCACAATGCACTCCTAACAGTAAGAAAGCTTCTCGAAAACGTCAGACGGAGGTGTTACCGGCGTTGGTGTCGTCCTGGGCCTGCAGGGTCTTGCCGGCCTTGGAGAGCGTCGAAGCCATCTCGTCCAGGTTCGCGACGACCTTCTTCATGCTGGCGTCCCAGTCCTGGTGAACCGAGATCAGCTTGTTGATCATGGCACCCTTGTTCGAGCCCGCGAGCGCGTTGATCTCACCACTGACCGTGGTCAGCTGCGAGGTGACGCTGGAGGAAGTGGTACGGTGCCGTTGCGCGTAGGTCTCGATCTCTGCTGGCGTGAGCGTGGTGTTGTTTCCGGCCATTCTCATAACCTCCTAGGTGAATTCCGAAGGCCGTCCGGTGTACGCCAGAAGCGGCCGCGGTTCAATTAGAGATCCGATCGCTTCCCTTTGGTGGGCAAAGGGCTCTCCAGGATCAAGTCGGGGGAAAAACCCTCATGAGCCCGGAGTGCTGATCGGCCTGCTTGCCAGCGCGTCCTTCGGGTCCAGGGCGGGCCCGGTCGGCAGGAGCGCGAGCAACGCGGGCGGGACTCCTGCCCCGTTCACGTGCCCGTACCCCAGTACGCCGGCGATCTCCTCGCTCACCAACGGGTACTTGACCCCCAGGTCGGTGACGAGGAACTCGGTGCCCGGTGGTGCGCCGGGCGCGGGCACGGTGCGCACCAACGCCCCGCTGCCCATCGGAATGACCACCTGGTCTGCCGTTGTGCCTTCGGCGTGCTTACCGGCCGGCGGCACCGCGGCATCCTCTGTGGACAGTGGCAACGTCAGCAGGGTGGGTGCGCGTTCCGCACCGACGCCGGGATCGAACCTCAGACACGGTTCGCCGGACGCGCCGGGATCGATCAGTTCCGGCGGTGTCCGCGGCAGGTCGGCCGAGATGGGATCGCCGGGGAGCAGAGGCACGCCGCTGACGTCACCAGGTCCCACGTCCAGCGGTCGCACCGATGCGTCCGGATAGGCGTTCTTGGTGGCAGGGCTGACCAGCAGCATGGCGGCGACGGTGCGGCTGATCGGCAGGAGACCGTCGGCCTTGAGCACGAAGAGCTCGTTGGACCCGGTGGCCGGGTTGCGCAACTGGTAGACCTGTCCCACCAGACCGGGCTTGGCCGCGACGGGGAGACCCTGTTTGCCCACGTCCGCGATGGCCGGCGGTTGCACGTCCCGCCCGGCCGGAATGACGTTCAGCCAGGCCGGTGACACCGGCAGGGGCGCCGCCGAGTTGTAGCCCAGCGCCTCCAGGATCAGCGAGTCCGCGATCTTGTGCCGGTTGCCGCGCCACACCAGGAAGACGCCACCATCCTTTGTGGACACGAGCAGCGCCTTCTCCTGCGGGACAGCGGAACCGTGCACCTGGTCAAGGCGCAGCGTCACGGTCGGCTTGCCTGCCACGGCGTGCCGGTCCGCAGGCTTGGCGCACACCGTCCACGCCGAGGTGTTGAGCCGGTCGGCGGCGGGCAGTCCGTCGGGCGCGCCGGGAATGCCGATCGGGGTACCCACCGGCACGCCGCTCAACGAGTTCTTGTCCACCGCGACCAACTTGCCCTCGGTACCCGCCGCGAGCACCGCGGACGAGAGGTTCAGCACGGGACGCAGCTGGCCGTCGAGGTAGATGTAGCGCGCTCCGGAGTCCTTCTCCATCACCACGGTGCCCGGCACGCGCCACGTGTTGTTGCCGCCGGGGAACAACAGCCCGAAGATGCCGACGCAGGCCACGATCAGACCGGCGATCAGCACACCGACGAAGGTGCCGCTGTTGAACCGCTTGTTGGGGTGTTCCAAGACGTCCGGCTTGCCCTGCATCAGACCGGAGACCAACCGGCCGACTACGAAGAAGTACGCCTGGACCTGATCCCTGCGTGACTGCATCAGCCGCTCACCCCCCGGATCCACGCGTAGACCTCGAGCACCGCCAACAGGACGGGCACGATGGAGATCGCCACCACGTACTCGAGGATGTCCACTGCCCGGCCCCAGTAGGGACGAAGCCTCTTGCCCGGCAGGACGTGGGTGAGCACGAGAAGTCCCGTTCCGAACAGGAGAAGCGGCGTGCACACCGCCAGCACCCGGTCCAGCGGGTGCTCGCCGTAAGCCAGGCGCAGCACGATCGTGACGACCGCCGCGCCCGCGGGCACGAGCAGCGACCACCTCGGCACGACACCGCTGAGGTGACGCGAGCGCAGCAACAGCAGCAGCGCACACAGCGAGGCGAGGATCAACGGCCACTTCCCGCCCCGGTCGGCCAATCCGCCCAACAGCACCGCCTGCGCACCGCCGTAGCCGAGATAAAGCGCTTTGAGGTAGCCGAAAACGATCGTGCTGCGTTCGACCACGACCCGGTGTGGCACCGGCTCGATGTCCTCCTTCACCTCGGCGGCCTCGGTCGGCAGCATGGGCAGCTTGAGCCGTCCGAGCCGGAACGCGGTGCCAGGCACGAACAGCGCGACCACGAAGTTCACCGCGATGCCGATGGCAGCGCTCTGCTGTGCCGTGAGCGAGGACCAGACCCAGATCACCGACGGAACCAGCACCAGCAGGCTGAACACGAGGCCGGTGACGAAAATCAGTGCGGAATCCGCGATGGCGACCAATGCGAGAACCAGTGTCACGATCGCCGCCGCTGCCGCGCAGACGACCTTCACGCCGAACTCACCACCGGGGTCGAGCCAGGAGGCGAACAACCAGCCCGATGCCACGGCATAGGCGACAGCCACCAGCCCGAGCGCGGTGGCATTGACGATGTCGCCGATCGTGCGTGTGAGCGCTGCGGCCGCGATGACGAAGACCAGGGCGAGCACACCGGGCAGCACCCAGAACGAACTGGTGCCGGTACCCGCGAACAGGGCGGGGAGTCCCGCTGTCAGTGCCGTCAGGGCGCCGACCCGCAGCATCAGCCGCGAGCGTTCCGGCGTCCACCTCCCCGCGTCCGCGCGGGACCGCTCGGCAAGGCCGTCGACCAGGTCGTCGTAGTCGAGCGGGGCCATCTCCGCGCCCCGTGGTCGCAGGTAGACGGTGTCGCCGTCGAGGAGGTGCAGCTCAGCCGGGGACCTGTCCTCGTCCAGCGGAGCTTCGCCGAGCCGCTGCGCGACCCATCCCTCGTGGTCGACGCTCTGTTCGATCCACTCCTTCCCGAACTGGGCCAGGACCGACGGCAGCAGGTCGACCAGTTGGACATCTTCCGGCAGCGCCACATCCACTGCCTTGTCGCCGAGAACGAACCGTAGCCTCGTCGGCACATTTGTGCGATTCTGTGTGCGTTCTTCCATTTTGGACACCAGATCCTTCTGCGAGCGACGAGCGTGCTGCGGAAACTAGCCGCGGCCCGACCGCTCCCAGGTGACGCCGATCACCAGATCGCGTCATCGGGGGGAAACCCTTCAGCAGAGGAGTCCAGGTGGCCACCGAGATGTTCACGCGCAGGACGCGCCGGCCGGGACCGACCGCGCCCAGCGACGAGATCGAGCTCCAACCACCGCCATCGGTGCCCGAGATCACGGGTGGCGGTGTCGGTGCTGTCCTCATGTACGCGCCCATGGCACTGAGCTCGCTGGCGATGGTGCTGATGTTCGTCCGGCCCGGCTCGGGCGCGCTCGCCTACGTCGGCGGCGGCCTGATGCTCGTGGCGGCCATCGGCATGCTGGTGGCCAACCTCCTCCGGTCGGGGGTGGACCACAAGGAGAAGCTGCACGGCGACCGCCGCGACTACGTCCGTTACCTCGGGCAGCTGCGCGGCAAGATGCGCACGGCACTCTCTCAGCAGCACAAAGCCGCCCTGTGGGTGCATCCCGACCCGCGCTCGCTGTGGTCGACGGCGATGGGCTACCGGTTGTGGGAGCGCCGTCCGATGCACGAGGACTTCGGTGAGGTCC
>JAVXWK010000185.1:0-14083 GCA_032230575.1 Pseudonocardiales bacterium
ATCGCGTTCGTCGGCGTCCAGCACGCCACCCAGTCGGTCGGACAACGGCTTCGCGGCCACGTGCCCCTCGTCGAACAGCGCCAGACCGGCCGGGGTGATCTCCACGGCCCGCGCGCGCCGGTCGCCCGGAACGGCCTTGCGCACAGCCAGTCCCTTGCGCTCCAGGTCGTCGACAACGCGCATGATCCCGGCCTTGTCCGTGCCGGTCGCCGGCGCCAGGTCGCGCTGCATCGTCGGGCCGTTGTCGACCAGCTCCATCAGCACGGCGAAGTGCCGCAGCTCGATGCCCAGCGGCCGCAACGCCTCCCCCATCACCGCGGCCGCGCGCCAGTGGGCCCGGCGCAGCAGCAGGCCCAGCGCGAACGGCGACACGTCTCCTGGACGGTCGGTCGCGCGCACGGGCTTGGTCATGGAACGAAATGCTACCTGGGTAAACCGCCGCCTTCAGCTGGTCGTCCACCTCATCGTGCGACGAGAAACGAGCGCCGGCTTCGACCGGTTCGTGCTGGACCGGTCGACCGCGCTGCCGCGGCCGGTCGCGCGCTCAAGACTCAGATCCCGCAAGGGTTCGCGAAGGTCGAGTGAGGATCGCCGCGGCTCGTTCCGCGATGGCCAGCACCGTCGCGTTCGGGTTCGCGGCGACGATCGTGGGCATGACCGAGGCGTCCGCGACCCGCAGCCCTTCCACGCCGTGCACGCGCAGTTCCGGGTCCAGCACGGGCCCGATCGCGCACGTGCCGACGTGGTGGAAGAGCGTGCTGGTGGCGAGCTTCACGTACTCACGGAGCTGCTGGATGTCGGTGATGTCGTTGCCAGGAGCGAGTTCTCCTGACCGCCACGGGCTCAGCGCGGTCGCCCAGCCCATCGCCCGTGCCCGCCACAGCGCGAGCACCATGAGGTCGAGGTCGCGCGGATCGGTGTAGTAGCCGGGATCGATCAGCGGTGGGACACCGGGATCGGCGCTGATCAGCTTGACCGAACCGCGGCTGTGCGGGCGCTGCAAGGAGAACAGCACCGAGTAGCCGTCGCTGCGTACCAGCCGCCACTCCGCGCTGCCCCACGGTTCGATGTACGCGCCCGGCTTGCGGTGCGGCAACGGGAAGTGCGCGAACACCAGCTGCAGATCGGGATCCCCGGCCGGATCGCTGCGCAGCACCACGTGCGGGGTGTCCGGCACGCCGTCATCGGTGTCCTTGAACGACGTGAAGGTGACGTGCGCTACCGGGTGGTCCTGCAGGTTCTCGCCAACGCCCGGCAGATCCTGCACGACGTCGATGCCCAGCTTCCGCAACTCGTCGGCACGACCGATCCCGGACAGCATCAGCAACTGCGCCGAGCCGATCACCCCGGCCGTCAGCACGATCTCCTGGCGCGCGAACGTGATCCGCGGCTGCCCGTCGAGGAGGTACTCGACACCGGAGCAGCGCCGTCCGTCGAAGATCAGCTGGCGGGCGTGTGCGCCGGTGAGCACCGAGAGGTTCGGGCGGTGGCGGGCGGGCGTGAGGTAGGCGTCGGCGGTGCTCTGGCGGGCGAAGTTCACGACGTTCATCTCGGTGCGGGCGACGCCTTCGCCGAACTGGCCGTTGCCGTCCGGGCTCACCGGTGCGCCCGACTCCTCCGCCGCCTGGTAACTGGCGCAGTAGAACGTTCCCGGCTCCGCGCTCGGTCCCGGTGACACGATCATGGGACCGTCCACGCCACGCCAGCGCGGATCCATGCCCGCCGCGTTCTCGCTGCGCTTGAGGAACGGCAGCATCGTCTCGTAGTTCCAGCCCGTCGCCCCGGCCCGTTCCCACGCGTCGTAGCTCGACCGGTGCGCGCGGACGTGGGCCATCGAGCTGATCGCGCCGCTACCGCCGAGAACCTTGCCCTGGGGCACCGGCACGACCACGCCGTCGAGGCCTTGCTGCGGCGTGGTGCGGAACGCCCAGTCGACGCCGGAGCCCCACAGACTGGTGTAGTCGAGGCCAGGTGACTCGTCCTCACCGGCTTCCAGCAGCAGAACCCGGACCGACGGGTCCTCCGAGAGTCTGGCGGCCAGCACGCATCCGGCTGTTCCGCCACCTACCACCACGTAGTCGTACTCGCTCATCTTGTTTGCTCCCCTCAAAAAAGACGTCCAGAAGAGATGCCCCCAGATCGAGGGAGGTCCCGGAACCGGTTGGTTACGGGACCACCAGGAAGGATCAGCCGAAGAACTGGCCGCGAACGGCGCCACCCGGGAACTCACCGGTGTGGATGTTCGAGTAGAAACCCTTCGGGTTCTTGCGCAGCTCGTCGAGCACCGTCTTGTCGGCGTTCGCGACGCTGCCGGAGACCGCGAAGATGCCCTGCGGGATCGCGGTGCCGAAGAAGGTGATCTTCACGGCGCCGTTCTGGCCGGCGGCGCCCTGGTGGACGTGACCCAAGGTCGGCGCGGCGATGTTCACCCACGCCAGCGAGAAGTCCAGGTTGGCGCCGCGCGGCTGCACGAACGTCACGGCCTGGCCGTCCTTGTCACCGACGGCGGGACCACCGGCGACCGGCACTTCCTGCGCGCCGTTGGCGAACGCGTGCAGCTTGCCGCCCTTGATGATGTCCAGCGGGTTCACGCGCCTGGTGAGCGGCTTGAGCTGGCCGCGGACCGCGCCGCCGCCGAACTCGGTGCTGTGCAGGTTCACGTAGAAACCCTGCGGGTTCTTGCGGATGTCCTCGGCGAGCTTGGCGTCGACGATCACCTGGCCGGCGGCGGAGGTGATGGTGTCGGGCATCGCCGTGCCGAAGAGCGGCACCTTGACCGCGCCGTTCTGGCCGGCGACACCCTCGTGGATGTGGCCGAGCGTGAGCGGCGAGGTGTTCTTCCAGTCCAGCGCGAACGTGATGCGGTCGCCCCTGACCTCGACGAGCGCCTTGGCCGAGCCGTCCTCGTCACCGACGGCCGCGCCGTTGGGGGCAGGCACTTCCTGTTTTCCGTCCAGATCGGCGGAGAGGTAGAAGGGCTTGCCCTTGGCGGGCGCGGGAGCCGGCGGCTTGGGCTGGTCCGGCGCGGGCTGGGCCTGGGTGGGCGCGGTGCCGTGGTCGTGACCCTGTTGTGCCCCAGCGGCTTTGGTGATCACCGGGTTCTGCGGGCTGCCCGAGGTCTCGAAGCTCATCGCCGCGCCCTCGGCGTCGAAGAACTCGACGTCGCTGCCGCCACCGTTGACGACCGCGCGGATCTCGATCTTGCCACGGCCGGGTTTGACGGTGAACTTCTTCGTCTCACCCTTCTTCGCGTTGTCCTGGCAGCGTCCTTCGAGCTGATCGGCCGCGCAGAGGGACGCCGTGTAGTCGCCCTTCTGCGTGATCGAGACCTCCACGGACGCCGGTTGCGCGGAGGCCGTCGCAGGCGCCGCGAGAGCGATCGCCCCCGTGGTCGCGAGCATGGCAACTAGAGCCAACTTGTTGGCAGACATGGGTTTCACTCCCGAAAGTAAGTCCACTTAGGTCGGTTGGTCTGGCGGACCCGACGCCATCTACACGGACCGGTTCGTGCGGCGGTTCAATGAACTTTCAAGAACTTGGGATCGCTCTCACGAGGCCGCCGTCCGGCGCCACCGCGAACCACTCGTCGTCCACGCCCTGTCCATTGAGGTCACCCGCGGCAGCGTCGCCGACGTAGTAGTACATGCGCCACTTCCCGTACACGGCCTGGGTTTCCTCGGTCGTGCCGATCAGCTTGGCGTCCGCGCCCTCACCCGCCTCCACTGTGGACTCACTGGTGAAGGCCGGCCAGACCGCGATGCAGTCCGCGTCGCAGGCGTCAGGTTTGTTCTCGTCCTTCGTGAACGCGTAGAGCGTCCGTCCGGCCTGGTCGACGAGGATCGGGCCGAGGTCGGACTGAGCGACCTTCACGGCGACCGCCTCGGCATGCGGCGCCGCGTCACCGGCGGGCTCGGAGCCGCACGCCGTGACCGCGAAGAGTGCCGCGAGCATGGTAGTTCCCAACAAGGACCTGTTCACCTGGACAAGACTCGCGGGTGGCGGATGCCGAGACATCAGCCAGCACGCGTAGGTATTGCCACCGCGCCCCGAACGATCTCGAGCCGCGAGCTCAGCCCGAGCTTGGTCAGGATGTTCGACACGTGCGTCTGCACGGTCCGCCGCGACAGGAACAGCTCGCCCGCGATGTCCGGGTTGGACAGGCCTTTCGCGACCAGCCCTGCGATCCGCACCTCGGCGGGAGTCAACGCGTCCCAGCCACTGGTGGCGCGGCGGTGCAGGCTCCTCGGACCGCGCCGGATGCCGAGCGCGCGCAACCTCGACTCCGCCCGGCGCAGGTCCCAGGTCGCGCCGAGATCCTCGTAGATCTTCATCGCGTCGACGAACGTCGCCCTGGCGCGGCTCGCGTCGGTCTTGGCCAGCCTGGCCGCGGCTTCTTCCAGCGCGAGCGCCTGTTGCAACGGCCATCCGTAGCGGCCGTAGTCACGTGCGGCCTGCAACAGCCCGTCGACGTCGTCGTTCAGCTGGGCCTCGCAGCACAGCGCCGCCACGGCCGAGCCGATCTGCAGGTCGGTGTCCGCGTCCTCCCGCGCCACCTTGGTCGCCGACGCGGCCGTCTCCCGGTCGTCGACGGCCAGCGCGAGGCGCACGAGATGAGGCAGCACCTCTTGCCTGGTGCGCTGACCGGGCACCGGCACCGGGTCCAGCCACGTCGTCATGAGTCCCAACGCGGCCTGCGGATCACCGTCCACCTCGGCCTGCAACGCCCACGCCGCGGTGAGCCGCCAGTTCGCCGGGTTCCGCGCGGACCAGGCGTCGATGCCCGTGATCCGCAGGTACTCCTCCGCTTTCGCCTGCTCGCCGCGGTGCAACGCGACGAGCGCGCCGATCGCGGCCGGGTTCAGGTTGGAGCCGTTGCCGGCGAACTCGGTGTCGATGCCACCCAAGTGCAGCAGCGCGTCGTCCCAGTTGCCACGCTTGTACGACACCTCGGCGGCGGTCGCGAGCATGATCGCCCCGCGGAAGGTGCCGGCGCGTTCGGCGAGCACCAACGCCGCCGCGAGAGCGCTTTCCGCTTCTTCCCACCGGCCGAGGCCGGCGAGGTAGGTCAGCCGGTTGTTGATCAGCAACAGCCGCAGGTCCATCGACTCCGGGTCGTCGCCCAGGACGCTGAGCGCCTCGTCGATGCGGTGCAACGCGATCGGCGGGGCGGCCACGAGCGTCGACGCGTGCAGGGCGTACCCGAGGGTCAGGCAGTTGCCGCCGCGCTTCGCCTCGTCGAGTGCCGCCCGCACCACGGCGCCGGCCTCCTCGACCGCGCCCGTGCCGACCAGCATCACAGCCGACCAGGCACCCAGAGCGGCTCGCGTCGCCGGGGAAACGCCGTCGAAGATCGGTTCCCTCGTGATCCGGAGAGCTTCCTCCATGCGGCCCGCACGCCCTGCCGACCGCACGGCCAGCAGGTTCATCCGCGCCGCCAGTTCGGCGTCCGTGGTGCGGCGCGCGATGTCCCTGGCTCGGCGGTAGGCCTCGTCGTCGCGTCCCAGCCAGAACGCGACCCGTGCCGCGCGGGCAGCGAGTTCCGGGTCGTCTGCCGTGCTCAGCACGCGGCCGAGCAACTCCGCCGCGACCTGCGGCACGGCGTAGAGCTTGGCTTCCGGAACCTCCGCCAGCCACCGCCGCACCCAGCCGTCCGCGATGTCCGGCACGGCGAGCAGGTGCCGTGCCACGACGTCCACGCCCCGCCCAGCCGTGGCGAGCTGCTCGGCGAGATGGAGGTGCAGCGCCACGCGGGTCGCCTCGGACGTCTGCTCGACCAGGACCTGCCGGATCAGCTCGTGCCGGAACCGCAACCGCGAGCCGCTCTCGCGCACCGCCCCGGCCGCGATGGCCTGCTCGACCACACCGGACAGCTCGACGACGGACTTCCCGGACACGATCGCCAGCTCGGTGAGGTCGAAGTCGTTGCCCAGCAAGGCGGCGACGCGCAGCACGTCGGCGCTCGGGAACTGCAGCCGCCGCCCGATCGCCACCGCCAGCGACCCCGGCACGGCACCTGACTCACCTGTGAACTCGGCGACGCGGTCGGTGATCTCGATGAGCCCGTCCCGGACCAGCGCGTCGACCAGTTCGCGGGTGAAGAGCGGGTTGCCGCCCGCCCTGGCGAGTTCGGTGCTCAGCCGCGGTCCCGGTTCGGCGTCGAGCACACGCCCGGCGATCGTGCGGACATCGGCGTCGCTCAACGGCCCCAGCTCGATGTCTTCGCCGACGAGATCTCTGAGCCGCACCACGGTGTCCCGGTGCGGCACGGGCTGCGCGGTACCGATGAGCAGCAACGGGATCTGCCCCACGGACCGGGCGAGACGACTCCACACCAGCAGGCTCGGCTCGTCGGCCCACTGCAGGTCCTCGGCCACCAGCACCACCGGCCGGTCCGCGCACAGCCGATCGACCAGCGCCAGGATCCGTTCGCCCGCCGCCAGCACGGGATCGACCGCGCCGTCGGTCTCGCCGCGCAGCAGCTTCGCGATCGGCGGCCATTCGGCGCAGTCCCCGAACACGCCGGCCATGAGGCTCAACGGAAACGCCTGCGCCAGCTCGTCGGCGGCACCCCGCAGTACCAGGCAGTCCGTCGCCTGAGCTGCGACTACGTCGATCAAGGTCGAGCTGCCGGCACCCGGCTCGCCCCGCACCCACGCGAGCCCGCCCCGCCCCTGCGCGACTTGCCGCACCAAGCCCGTCAACCGCGCCAGCTCGTCCGAACGGCCGACAGGTCCCACGTCCATGACCCGAGCGTAAGCGGCCCGGAACGACTACGTGAGCACCTCGGTGAAAGCCCTCACCGGCGTGCCCAGCACCGCGAACACCACGTGGTCGAAGAACCGGTTTTCCCGTAACACTTCCCGGAACGTCTCGGCGACGACTTGCGGCTCGTTGCCGAACACGCCGCAACCCCACGCGCCGAGCACCAGCCGTCGGTGACCGTGAGCGGCCGCGACGTGCAGCACTCTCGTGGCTCGTCCGAACAACGCGTCAGGAATGCCCGCTTCACGCTCGGGCTGGTTCCGCACGATCGCCGACCTGTTCGGTGCCGCCGCCGTCAGGAACGACACCGGGTACGGCTCGTCGAGCAGTTTTCCCTTGTCGTCGCGGAAAACCGGCACTCGAGGCGAGTAGATCACACGGTCGCTGTAGGTCAGGTCCTCGTGCGCGCGGTGGTACCGGTAGAAGTCACCGGCCGCGAGCAGGCAGGGGTAGAGCGCCGACGACCGCGCGACGCTCTCCTCCTGAGCCTGTGCCCCGTTGAGGAAGCCGCCGCCGGGGTTGCGCGCGGAAGCGAAGACGAGCGCGGCGATGTCGCCGCCGAGCCGTCGCGTCGCCTCCAAAGTGGACTCGTTGGTGACGTCCACTCGGGCGAGATCTCCCTGCGCCGGCAACGACAACTCGCCGTCCGGCAGGTGGAGCCTCGTTCCGGACACCGCCGGAGTGACGGCGATCGAGACCTCACCGGCGTCGGTGAGGTAGGAACCTCGTTCGGAGATCTCGACGGTGTCGCGGGCGATCGCACGCAGCCTGCTGCTCATGATGGATTCATTGTTGCCCAGCAGGCCAAGCGGTTTTCACCATCAGATCCGCGCGTAGATCTCGGCGACCGCGCCGAACGCGGCCTTGGGCTCCCAGCGCCCGTCGTCGTAGACCTTCACGATCCCGGGGCTCGCCATGTCGAAGTCGCGGCTCGGCTCGTCCGGCCGATGTGGATAGTTGGCCAGCGCGAACATGTACACGAACGCGCCGTCCACGCCCTCGGCCTCGAAGATCTCCAGCAGCTCCCGCAGGTACACCGCCTGTTCGTCCTCGTCCCGGACGTAGCCGTCCCGCAGGCGCACGGGCAGCCCTGCCTCGTCGTTCTCGACGATCCCCATGCTGCGCGGCGCGACCGCACCCGAGCCCTTCCACGCCGCCGTGCCGAACCCGGTGATCGCCACCGGTTTCCCCTGCGCCACCAGGCTTCGCACCGATGCCGGGTACTGGTCGGCAACCTCGGCCGACCGGATCAGCTCGAACGACATGATGTCGAACAGGCTCCAGTCGATCCGCTCGAAGTGGATGCAGGCATAGGTGAGCTTGCCGCCGAACTCGGCACGAATCGCCTCGACCGCCCGCGCCAGGAACTCGTTGAGCCGCGCGGCGGCCTCCACCATCCGGTCGGGGTGGCCGACCAGCTGGGTCACCCGGTCCATCACGTCGTCTCCCGGCACGAAGCCGACGTTCATGATGCTCATCTCGACGCCCGCCACGAACACGACTTCGGCACCCTCGGCCCTGATCCGCTCGGCCCGGTGAGCGCAGTCGACGAACAGCTCGAGGATCTCGGCTTGGTCGAGCTCCAACGGGTACGGCGAGAACCACACCTCCAGGCCGAGCGAGGCCGCGATCCGCGCGGCCTGCTCCAGCCGTTCCGGCGAACCACCGACGAGGTGGACGGCGTTGCAGTGCAGCTCGTCCCTGATGACCTGCAGATCCCGCGCCACCACGCCGAGATCGAACTCCGGCACGGAGATCTCCCCATGACGGACGAAGCCGGTGTCGTAAGCGATGCCCTTTGCCCTCATACATACATGCGTACACGCAATTTTGCGTGCACGCAACTTATGATGGCCAGACCAGCAGCACCGGACAGGTCGCGTGGTCCACGACGAACCGCGTCGCCGGGCCGAGGCTGCGCGGACCGGCGTGGCTGACGTCGCCGTCCCGGCACACCACGAGCAACGAGGCACCTTCAGCTGCCGCAACGACTTCGTGCTCGACCCGGCCCACTCGCGCGGACGTCGTGCACGGCAGCCCGAGGCGTTCGGCGGCCGCCGCCAGGAGCTGTGCGGCGTGATCAGCGGCGAGGTGATCGAGTTGGGTGCCGGGATCGCGGGACGCGTGACGGCCGAACAGCCCGGCGAACGCGCCATGAGCCGCACCGGGCACGTCGTGATCACTCACGTGCAGCAGCAGGAAGTCGGAACCGTGCTCCCTGGCCGCGTCCACACCGGACTGCCAGGTGTCGTCGGTGATCCACACGACGACTGTCATGGTCATCCTCCGATCACGTGCAGGGACGCCCACAGTGCCACGACCGCGCCGGCCAGGGTGGCAGGCACGGCGAGCAGGCCGAGCCTGGTGAACTCGGGCAGGTTCACCTCGGTGTCGTGGTCGTGCACGATCCGCCGCCACAGCAACGTGGCCAGCGACCCGGCGTAGGTGAGGTTCGGCCCGAGGTTCACGCCGAGCAGCACCGCCAGCACCGCGCCGGACCCGAGCGGCACGACCAGCGGCAGCAGTACGAGCACCGCGGGCAGGTTGTTGATCACGTTCGCGAGCACGGCGGCCACCGCCGCGACTCCGAGCAACGCGACGAGGCCGTTGCCACTCGGCATCACGTGCCGGAGCACCTCGTCGAGACCGTTGTCCACCACCGCTCGCACCACGAGACCAAGCCCGAGCACGAACGCGAGGAACGGCAACGACGCGGACTGCACGATCTTCAACACGGACGTACGGCGTTTCATCAGCGCACGCACCGCCATCGCCACGGCACCCGCACACGCAGCCCACGCCGGGTCGATCCCGGTCGCCGACGCCACCACGAACCCGACCAGCGTCAGCCCGACCGTGGCCAGCGCGAACACCGGCAGCTCACGCGGCGGCCGCACCGACGGAGCGTGCGCCGGAGCGTCGAGATCGGTCCGGAAGAACCACCGGAACACCAGGTACTCAAGCCCGATCGCCACGACCCACGGCAACGCCATCAACGCCGCGAACCGCGTGAAGCTCAGCCCGCTGGAGGCGAACGCCAGCAGGTTCGTCAGGTTCGACACCGGCAGCAACAAAGACGCGCTGTTCGACAGGTGCGTGCACGCGTAGACGTGGGGCTTCGGCCGCACCCCGAGCTGTGCGGCCGTCGCGAACACCACGGGCGTCAGCAACACCACGGTCGCGTCGAGACTCAACACCGCCGTGATCACCGACGCCGTGACGAACACTCCGCCCAGCAACGTCCGAGGCCGCCCGCCCGACGCCCGCGCCATCCACGTCCCGCACGCGTGGAAGAGGCCGTCGTCGTCGCACAGCTGCGCCAGGACGAGGATCGCGGCCAGGAACCCGATCACGGGCCCCAGCCGCACCGCCTCGTCCACGGCGTGGTCGACCGGCAACGCGCCGACCAGCACGACGAGCAGCCCGGCCGGCACCGCCACCGCCGCCTCTGGCCATCCCCACGGCCGGACGACCGCGCAGACCAGCACGGCCACCAGCAGCAACACCGACAGCGCCAGCACGCGCCAAACGTTAGGTCATCTTGGCCGCCGCCGACTTGATGGCCTGCCTGATCCGGAAGTACGTCCCGCACCGGCAGACGTTCGCGATCTTGTCGATGTCCTCGTCCGTCGGGTCGCTCTTGCTCCTCAGCAACGCCGCGGCCGCCATGATCTGGCCGGGCTGGCAGTAGCCGCACTGAGCGACGTCCTGCTCCAGCCACGCCTCCTGAACGGGGTGCAGGTCGTCACCGGACGCCAGCCCCTCGATCGTGGTCACGGTCTCCCCGGCGCACTCGGACACCGGCGTCACGCACGGCTGGATCTCCGCACCGTTCAGATGGGACGTGCAGGCGCGGCACACCCCGATGCCGCAGCCGAACTTCGGGCCACGCACCCCGAGCTTGTCGCGCAGCACCCAGAGCAGGGCCAGGTCCGCGGGCGCGACCACGGTGACCGGCTTCCCGTTGACGACGAAGGTGTAGGTAGGCACAGGGACGCTCCTTCAGCGCGGGAACGGCTCGAAGTCGACCGGGAAGATGATCGGGAAGCTGCGCGGCACCACACCGGTCGCCCGCGCGTAGGCGTTGGCGATCGCGCCCACCGCGGCGGGAACACCGAGTTCGCCCGCGCCACCGGGTTCACCGGTCGCCGGCATCACGTGGATCCGCACGTCCAGCGGCGCGTCCTTCTGCCTCGCGTAGTGGAAGTGCGAGTAAGAGCCCTCCAGTGGCAGGCCACGATCGATGTGCAGGCCGGCGCGCAACGTGGTGGAGATGGCGTCGGTGAGGCCGCCGAGCATCTGCGCCTCCAGGCCGCGCGGGTTGATCGGACGGCCGACGTCGACCGCGATCACGGCCTTGACCACGCGCGGGTTCTGCGGATCGCGGGCGTCGATCTCGACCAGGCAGGCCGTGCACGACTGGTACTCGTCGTGGAACGCCACACCCTGAGCGAATCCGCGGGGCATCGCACGGCCCCACTGGCCTTCCGCCGCGACCTTGTCCAGCACCGCGCGTTGCCGATCGTGCTTGAGGTACTCGCGGCGGAACGCGACAGGGTCCTTGCCCATCCGCGCGGCGAGCTGGTCGACCAGGATCTCTTCCGCACCACGGGTGTTGGCCGAGTAGACCGACCGCCACGACCCCGTGTGCATCTTCAACGGCACCTCGTTGAGCAACGAGGTCACCACGCCGAAGTTGTAGGGCACGTGACAGGTCGTCAGGAACACCGTCTGCGCAAAGGAAAGATTGCCTCCGACGGGCAACGACGCGGCCGTCGCCGTGAGGATCTCGCCGAGCCCGTGCCGGAAGTCGGTCTCCACGGACGCCACTCGGTGCTCGAACGTCAGCACGTTGCCGAGCCCGAACGTCGCCCGCAGCTTGTGGTGGCTGGCCGCGCGCGCTCGCCCGTGGCGCATGTCGTCGGTGCGCGACCACATGAGCTTCACCGGGCGCCGCAACGCCTTCGAGATCTGCGCGGCCTCGATCGCCGCGTCGAAGAACAACCTGCGCCCGAACGACCCGCCGCCCTGCATCACGTGCACGGTCACCGCGGACTCGGGCAGCCCGATGGCCGAAGCGATGGTCTGGCGCGCCACGATCGGCGACTTCAGCCCCGCCCAGATCTCGGCCCTGTCGTCACGCACGTCCGCGATCGCCGAGTTCGTCTCCATCGGCGCGTGGCTGACGAACGCGAAGTCGAACTCCATGTCGACGTGCTGGGTCAGCAGCGGCGGCACCACGAACGGCAGCGCGGCCGCCCGCAGCTTCGCCCGGATCTCCTTGTCCGACAACGCGTCGATCGTGCCGGCGTTCCAGGTGACCTGCAACGCGTCCCGAGCGGCCATCGCCTGGCCGTACGTCTCCGCCACGACCGCGACACCCGTCGGCACGACACCGATCGCGAGCACACCGGGCATCGCCTTCGCCGCGCTCGAATCGACCGACTTCACCGTGCCGTTGATCGTCGGCGGACGGCGCACCACCGTCGGCATCGCGCCGGGAACGTCGTGGTCGAGCGTGTACTTGAACTGCCCGGTGACCATCGCGCGGGCGTCGATGCGCGACTGCGGAGTGCCGACGAGCCGGTGTTCCGAGACGGGTTTCGGTTGCGCGGCGAAGACTCCGGTCAGCTGAGCCGCCGCCGACGTCAACAACCCGTAGGCGATGTAACGCCCATCCGGCAGTATCACGCCACCGTCGCGTGTGGACAGTCGCTCGACCGCGACGCCGTGCTGCGCGGAAGCCGCCGCGAGAAGCCTGGCCCGTGCGGCCGCCGCCGCCTGACGGACCGGCCCGTACACCGACCGGATCGTGTTGGAACCACCCGTGAGCTGGTTGAACAGCAGCTCCGACCGCGCATCGGCGAGCACCACGCGAACCTGGGACAGCGGCAGGTCGAGCTCCTCCGCGACGAGCATCGCGGTGGCGGTCGTGATGCCCTGACCGACCTCGGCGCGGGGCAGCTCAAGTGTGACGACGCCGTCCTCGCCGACGCTCAGCACCGCGAGCGCACCCGCGGTCGGCGTTCCGGCCAGGATGAGAATGTCGCCGAGATCCATGATCTCGGCCGGTTGCGGCAGTGTCGGGATGACCGCCTCGGCGGTGCCGGGAACCGCGACGGTCAGCACCGGAGCGGCCACCAGGAATGCGAGGAACTGCCGACGACGTAAGGGGACCCGGGCATCGGGGACCGGGACTTCGTTGTCACAGGTCATGTAATCGTCAACGACATCCGGACCAGGCGGGTACGACCGTCAGCCGAATGGGTGCAGGGCTGACCGGTGGATCCCCGCAACTGCGGTTTCAGTCCGGACGATTAGCCGTACCTGAGACCGGCTCACTCGACCGGCGGCACCCGGCGCCTCAGCACGCGTTCGGTGCCGCCGGTCGCGTCCAGCAACCGGATCAACGCCCGCTTCACCTCGTCGCCGCCGTGCACGTCCAACTCCCGGCGAATCCTCCGGCTGTCCTCCACGAGCTTCTTGCCGCGCTTCGTGAGATTCGCGCGCCGCACCCGGCTGTCCACGCGATCCGGCTCGCGCACGACGTACCCGAGCCGTTCCAGCTCGGCCAGCTGCTTCGAGGCAGCCTGCTGCGTCACGCCGAGCAGCTCGCCCAGCTCGGACACCGTCGGCCTGCTCTCGATCAGGTGCTGGATCACGTACCCGTGCGACACGCGCACTCCGTCGTGCCCGATCTCGTGCAGCCGCTGGAGAATCGCGTCGTTCGCGGAGCTGCCCGCCAGGAACGCGAGCGTGGCGAGGTCGATGTCCATCAGGTCCACGCACGCATCCTCACATTGACAACCACGGTTGTACAACTATGGTTGTGCATATGGACGCCATCCACTCACTGCACCGAGCGCTCGAGGCCGGGGAGTCCGGCGACGCACTGCGCAGGTTCTTCACCACCGACGCGGTGACCGTCGAGCACCCGAACCTGATCAAGCCTACCGGCGCGCGAATGCCCCTGGACAAGATGATCGAGGGCTCCGCGGTGGGCGCGGAGCTGTTGTCCAGCCAGAAGTACGACGTGCGCTCGACCTCGCACTCCGGCGACACCGTGATCGTCCGCCTGACCTGGACCGGTGTGCTGCGGAACGGTGACCAGCTCGTCGCGCACATCGCGCAGTTCGCCGAGATGCGCGACGGGCTGATCAGCTCGATCGAGACCTTCGACTGCTACGAACCGTTCCGCAACGCGTCGACCATCGCGGTGTGAGCCTTCTTCGGCGTGATCGACGACGTCCACGGCAGCGCGTTGCCCGGTAGCGCCGGGTAGCGGTTGGTCGTGGCGGTCGAGCCGTACCGGTCGGTGAAG
>JAVXWK010000215.1:0-5574 GCA_032230575.1 Pseudonocardiales bacterium
GCGAGGTCTTCTTCGGCAACACCCGGTTCGACCAGATCGCCGCGAACACCGGCGCCTCCCGCGACGTGCTGGCCGCGCGCCTGAAGAAGCTGGTCAGCGCAGGCGTGCTGGAGAAGGTCCAGTACTCCTCGCACCCGCCGAGGCACGAGTACCACCTGACCGAGTCGGGCAGCGCGCTGCACAACGTGCTGCTGATGCTCAGGGAGTGGGGCGATCAGTACGCGACCGAGCAGCCGCTCCCGCTCGTCTTCGAACACTCTTGTGGGCAGGTGCTGGAGCCACGCGTCGTGTGCGCCCACTGCGGAGAGGAAGCCTCGCCGGAGTCGTTGACCCGTGCTTCGCAGCCGACCCACTAAGTTGTGCACCATGAGCGAGGACGACGAGGACGAGTTCGCCGAGGACGACGACTTCGAGGACGAGGAAGACCCCGACGACCTCTTCGCCGTCACGCCTGAGCCGCGCACGGTGTGTCACCTGTGCGGGGGCGCGAGCTACATCGCGGCGCCCACGCTGGCGATCATCGGGGGTGCGCCGCGGACCGTCGACAACGGGCGTGAGTGCCCGCACTGCAACGGCGCGCGGACGTTCAACGGGCTCGTGCCGCCGCTTTAGCCCTGTTCTCCTCGTGCCAGTCGAGGAACTGCGGGACCGAGAGACGTGCGATCTCGTCCGCGATGACGTCCAGGGCCAGATCCGAGGAGTGTTTGAAGCGCACGCAGGCCTTGCCCATGTCGAGCTTCTTGCCGGTGGCGGCCCACCTGGTGCGGAACGACTCCTCGAACTCCTCCATCACCGTGGTCAGGTAGACGGCGTAGTAGTTCTTCTGGGCCGCCAGCGCCGCGTACATGAGCGGCTTCTTGTTGTACGTCGGGCCGCTCACCTCCAGCGGCACGGCGTAGGTGATCAGGCCCCAGTCCATGAGCTCCACGTAGCCGTCGGGCAGGTTGGCCAGGATGACGTCGCGCACAGCGCTGACCTCGGCATGCCGCTCATCAGGCAGTTCGGCCAGGTACTCCTCGACCGTGGAGGCATCGCTCTTCGCCATGCGCGTACGGTAATCGGTCGTGGAGGTCCTGGAACGAGCCGAATGGCATCAGTTGCGCGAGGCGCACATCGCGCGCATGCGCCGGTTCACCGGGCCGCACCAGGAGCGGAAGCTTCGCAAAGAGAAGCACCCCGTCATGGACTTCCTCTTCACGTACTACAGCCATCGGCCCGTGCGGCTCGAACGGTGGCATCCGGGGCCCGGCATCACGCTCGAGGACGCGGACGAATACCTGGAGTTTCCGCACTACAGAAGGACCGAAGACGGCGTCACACTCGACGTGGAGAGCTTCACGGAGCAGCGCGAGAAGACGCTGGAGTTCGTGGAGGCCCTGCTCACGGCGACGCTCGGCAGGCCGGCGCGGCTCGGGTGCTTCGGGCTGCACGAGTGGGCGATGGTCTACCGGCAGCAGCCTGAGGAGGTCAGGCACAACGCGTGGCCGTTGCGGCTGGGCAGTGATGGGACGGACGCCGTGGTCGAGGCGAGCCGGATCCAGTGCGGGCACTTCGACGCGTTCAGGTTCTTCACGCAGCCCGCGCGGCCTCGCAACACCCTGCAGCCGACGCGGGAGGAGCAGATCGCGAACGAGCAGCCGGGGTGTCTGCACGCGAACATGGACTTGTTCAAATGGGCCTACAAGCTGGAGCCCGCGACCCCGTCGGACCTGGTCGCCGACTGCTTCGAACTGGCCGCTGACGTGCGCGAACTCGACATGCAGGCCTCCCCGTACGACCTGGCAGGACTGGGGTACTCGCCGGTGCCGATCGAGACGCCCGACGGACGGGCGGAGTACGTTCGGCGGCAGGCGGCGTTCGCTGAGCGGGCGCGGTTGTTGCGAGAACGGCTCGTGTTCGTTTGCCAGTCGATACATGGAGTGACTTCACTTCGCTGACGAAGTTCACCTGTTAGCGTGATTGGCGGTCGTCGGGGGCCGCTGAGTAGTTGTGAGGGATCGATGTCTCGACACCGCGCGCTGCGGGCGAGGGTGCGGCGCGGGATCGCCAAGTGGCCCGTGCTCATCGTCGTGTTCGTCGTGCTGATCGGCCTCGGCTGGCTCGCTTGGTCGTGGGCCGGTGGTGTGCTCGACAGCCGTGCCAGGGCGTTGGCGCGGAACTGCAGTGAGGGCAACTCGGTGCTGCGCGTTGCCGCGACGCCGAGCGTTGCCGAGTCCGTGGCGGATGTCGCGCGCGCATGGAGCGCCACGCGGCCCGTTGTGTACGACCACTGCATCGCCGTCGAGGTCATCTCGGCGGACTCGTCAGCCGTGCTGGAGGGGCTCACGACGTCCTGGGACGAGCAGAAGCTCGGCAAGCGGCCGCACGCGTGGCTGCCCGACTCGACGTTGTGGGCGAACCGGCTGACCGCCTTGAACGCGAAGCTCGTCGGGGCCGCGCCGAAGTCCGTCGGCACCTCGCCGATGCTGCTCGCGGCGCCCGAGGCGGCCGCGCCCGTGCTGAAGGACTTCCGCTGGTCGGACCTGCCCGAGGTGACGGACTGGAGCAAGTTCGGCCAGTCGTGGGGACGGTTCAGCGTCGCGATGCCGGATCCGTCCGCGAACACGGCGTCCGCGCTGGCGATCCAGTCCGCTCTGGCGGGCGGCAAGGGGCCGGTGACGGCCTCATCGCTCGGATCCGAGGCGTCGAAGGCGGCGTTGTCGAAGCTCGCCGCCGCCGTGCCGCCCGAGGTGCCGGGGACGACGCGGGATGCGTTGCGGCGCCTGGGAGACAGCGCGACGGTGAACGCGGCGGGCTTCAGCGTCACGCCGGTGTCCGAAGTGGACCTCTACAAGCACAACACCGGCAAGGAAGCACCGTCGAAGCCGCTCGTGGGCGTGCTTCCGGTGGGACCGACGCCGGTGGCGGACTTCCCGTACATCGCCCTGGGCGGCTCTGAGGTCGGCGAGACGGAAGTGCGTGCGGCGCAGGCGTTCCGCGAGTTCATGACCGACCCCGCGCAGGAGAAGATCCTGGCATCCGGTGGTTTGCGGGTCGCGTCCACTCAGGACCGTCCGTCGCCCTCCCCCGGTGTGTCGTGGGCTGCGGTGACCGAGAACCTGGTGGCGGCCGACGCCGTGACGACGCAGCAGATCTCGTCGGCTTGGGCCTCCGCCGACCGCGGCGGGCAGGTCGTGACGGTGCTCGCGGACGTGTCGACGTCGATGAAACCCCGGCTGGACAAGGTGAAGGCCGCGTTGCGCGGCCAGGTGGACAGATCGGTGTCCGGGTCGTTCGGGCTCTGGGAGTTCGCGCGCGACCTGGACGGTTCCAAGCCCTACAAGCAGTTGGTGGGCACCGGGCCGGTGGCGGAGAAGCGCGAGGGGCTGCGCAAGGCGATCGACGGGCTCAAGACGTCCGACGGCTCGCAGTTCTACACCTCGCTGGCGGCCTGCTACGAGACGGCGCACGACGGGTTCGTGGCCGGGCGGGTCAACCGGGTCGTGGTGATCACCGACGGCACCTCGGACGGCGGGATCGACCTGGCGGCGCTGAAGAGTCGCCTGCACGGCGAGGATCTGGCGGTCAGCTTCATCGCGATCGGCGGTGAGGTCGACAAGGACGCGCTGAACGACATCGCGCAGACGACGGGCGGGTCGGTGTCCGTGGTGGAGAACCCGGACGGGGTCGACGCCGCGCTCGGACAGGTGCTGTCGACGAAGGCCTGAGCGCTGTCCGCCAAGCACTGTCAGACCCGGCCCCTAGAATTGAAACTGGGGGAACCCGGCCAGAGTCGTGTGTGTGGTGCGCGGCCATAGGGGAACCACTCAGCCACGCGGGTCGTTGCTCCCTGCATGGGGGAACGCATCTTGGTGGCGTCGATGCCGTTCGCCGGGCACGTGGGCGCGATGGCGGCAGTGTCAGGAGAACTCGTCCGGCGCGGGCACGACGTCGTCGCCCACACCGGCGCGAAGTACCGGCACAAGTTCGAGGGCGCGCAATGGCTGCCGTGGCGGCACGCGCCGGACTTCGACGACGCCGAGCTGAACAGGACCTTTCCGTCGATCGGTGACGGCAAGGGCATCAGAGCGAACTTCGCGAACATCCGCGACGTGCTGGTCGGAACCGGTGCGGCACAGGCGAAGGACGTCCTGGAGGCCGAGTTCGACCTGGTCGTCACCGATCATCTCGCGTTCGGCGCGGCGATGGCCGCCGAGGTCAGGAACGTGCCGTGGGTGACGGTCGCGGTGACGCCGCTGGTCGCCAGCAGGCCGCTCGTCCGGGTCGTATCGGGGCTGATCGCCGACGGGATGTTCAACCGCATGCGGGCGGAAGTGGGACTGAAGCCCAAATCCGGCGCGCTGGAGGCGTTCTACTCGCCGGACCTCGTGCTGGCGCAGGGAGTCCGCGAGCTGGAGACCGTCCAACCACCACAGCGGACGCAGTTCGTCGGGCGGTTGATCAGCCCGACGACCAGGAGCGACGTACCCGAGTGGTGGCCCGAGCTCGACGGCCGGACCGTCGTGCACGTGACGCAGGGGACGCTGGAGACCGGCGCGGACGACCTGCTGAAGCCGGCGATCGAGGCGCTCGAAAACCGCGACGCGCTCATCATCGCCACGACCGGAGGCGCACCGGTCAAAACCCTGGGAGCGTTGCCGGGCAACGTGCGTGCGGCCGAGTTCATCCCCCACGACCTGCTGCTGCCGCGGACCGACGTGATGATCACCAACGGCGGGTGGGGCGGCGTGCTGGCAGCGCTGGAGGCGGGCGTGCCGATGGTCATCGTGCCGGGGCAGTTGGACAAGGCGCAGGTGGCCAAGCGCGTGACACTCGCGGGAGCAGCAATCACGCGGAGGAAGCCGACGAAGCTCGATCAAGCCGTCGATCAGGTGCTGGAGGAGCCGCGCCACCGAGAGCGTGCCCGCGAGCTGGGGCGGCAGATCAAGGCGGCCGGTGGCGCGGCCAGGGCGGCGGACCTGGTCGAGGACCTGGTCAAGCGACGTTGAAGCGGTCGGGATCGGGGCCGGTGCGGGTGCCGTTGTCGAGCTCGGCGATGACCGTCATGTCGTCCTGCGCCAGTTCGAAGTCGAAGATGTCGAAGTTCTCCTTGATCCGGAACGGCGTGACGGACTTCGGGATCACGACGTTGCCGATCTGGACGTGCCAGCGCAGCACGATCTGAGCCGGTGTCTTCGCGTACTTCTCGGCGAGCGCGGTGATGTCCGGTTGCCTGAGCAGCGCGCCCTGGGCCAGCGGTGACCACGCCTCGGTGACGATCTTGTGGGTGACGTGGACCTTGCGCATCTCTTCCTGCTGCAGCAACGGGTGCAGCTCGATCTGGTTCACCGCCGGGGTGGTCGGGAACTCGTCGAAGAGGCGCTGCAGGTGCCGCGTCTGGAAGTTGGAGACGCCGATCGCGCGGACCCGGCCGTCGGCGTAGAGCTGCTCCAGCGCGCGCCAGGTCTCCGGGTAGAGGTCTCGCTGGGGCACGGGCCAGTGGATGAGGTAGAGGTCGAGCACGTCCCGGCGCAACCGCCGCATGCTCGCGTCGAACGCGCGCAGTGTCGAGTCGTAGCCCTGGTCGGAGTTCCA
>JAVXWK010000225.1:0-8294 GCA_032230575.1 Pseudonocardiales bacterium
CAGCTCGTCGTCGTAGTCGTCGGTGTGGTTGCGCTCGTTGTAGGTCAGGCGCTCCTCGAGCGGCGCGGACACCTCGACCGGGTCGCCCTCGGTGTGCCGCATCGCGTCCGGCGTCGTGTCCAGGCCCTGGCGCAGGTGCTCCAGGTGCGGACCG
The DNA here is from genome assembly GCA_032230575.1 of Pseudonocardiales bacterium. GTDB lineage: Bacteria > Actinomycetota > Actinomycetes > Mycobacteriales > Pseudonocardiaceae > Lentzea. Next base: position 155 of record JAVXWK010000225.1, read on the forward strand.
CTGAAGTCGATGCGGATCCGCTCCACGCCACCGGCACCGTCACCGAAGATGAACTGCCGCGGCGCGCGGTCGCGTTCGGTCGCGTTGCGGTCGCCACCCGGACGACGGCCGAGGGACGCGATCACCTGCTCGTACCCGGCCCCGATCGGAACCTTGAGCAGCCGCAACGCGTCCGCCTGCGCCTGGTCGTCGTCGAGCCTGCCGACGAAGACCGAGTCGAGCAGCGTCACGAAGCCCTGGATCTTCAGGAAGTCGGCGGGGATCTGAGATGACAGGAGCACGCGGACGTTCCACTTTCGCGAGTCACGCGCGAAGCGGTTCATCAGCACGCGACCGGTCGGGACCTCCGAGAGGAAGAACGCCTCGTCGATCCAGACGCCCTTGCGCTGGTCCTTCGGCTTCTCGTAGATCGAGCGCTGGGTGAGCCAGGCGGCGAGGTTCAGCATCTCGACGCCGAGCGACTCCGCGTCCGTCCAGTGCTCGCGGCCGACGCCGTCCTTGGGCAGGTTCAGGCCCGCCATGGTGAGGACGGTGAGCCGGTCGTCGCGCACCTCGTTGTACGGGTCGTCGTCCTCCTCGGGGATCAGCAACGACATGCGCTCGCGCATCTCGTCGAGGAAGTCCGCGACGACGACGGCGTGCTCGTGGTGCTCGGACGCGTCGCGGCGCAGCGCCTCGAAGACGAGACCGGGGTGCGCGTCGAAGCGGCCACCGACCGTGCGGACGGCACGCAGCAGCACGATGCGCGTCTGGGGCAGGCGCGCGACCTCGTACGGCAGCAGACCGGTGAGCACGTCCAGCACGAGACGACGACGGGTCGCGGCCGCGAGGGCCTTCTCCCGGCGCCAGGCCCGTTCCGGGTCCTCCTCGTCGAGGAAGTGGTCGAGCATCGGCTCGGCGACCACCCGGTACGGGTTGAGGATGCCGGGCTGGGCGTTGAGCAGGTTGATCGGCCGCGCGTACGGCCGCAGCTCCGGCAGGTCGCACAGGGCCGACAGCGGACCGGACGGGTCGAGCAACGTCCAGTGCGCGCCGGCCCGCAGCGTCTTGTAGACCATGCCGCCGCCGAGGAACGACTTACCGGCACCGAGGCCCGCGACCATCGCCGTCAGACCCGAGGCGTCACGAAGTTCCTGCGCCATCCACGGGTCCCACGCGACCGGGCGACGGGTGGCCGTGACAGTCTCGCCGAGCAGGATTCCGCGGCGGTCACCGACCTCGGCCGTCGCCGTGGGGACAGCACTCGCCGCCCACAACACGCTGCCGCGACGCAGGTACGCGCCGTTGGACAGCGGTTCGCCGGGGATGAACTCGCGGGCGATCGCGTACTGCGCCTCGGGGTGCTCGATCGCGATCTTGGGCTTGTACAGCTCCAGCAACGACTGGGCGAGCCGCAGCGCCTCGCGCTCGGTCGGGCCGGAGACCGCGAGCCGCCACCAGCTGCGCACCCGGGTGCCCAGCGCGGTGAAGCCCGACGTCATCTCGTCGTCGATCTCCAGCACGCGCCCGGCCTGGCGGGCCAGCGACTGCGGCGGGTCGAGCTCGTGCTCGTCGGTGTAGTGGCGGACCTGTGAGCGCACCTTGCTCATCTGCCGCGACAGCTCACCCGAGACTTCCTCGGGCTTGCGCACGTAGATGCGGGCGGACCACTCGACACTCGCCGGGAGCCTGTCCGCGCGCTGCACCCACGGGTCGTCGACCTCGGGGATCTGCAGGCCGTGCATCAGCCCGACCGTGAGCACGCAGACGTGCCGCTTGATGCCCGCGTTCGAGCCGGTGCGGCCGCGCACGGTCACCGTCGGCGAGTACGGCTCCTGGTGGAAGTCCGCGGCGTCGGTGAAGGACGCGAGGTCCTCCGGTTCCCACGCGGCACCCGGCACGGCGGGCAGGTTGCGCGGCGCGGGCAGGCCCAGCGAGCACGACCGGTGCATCAGCCAGGACATCTCCTCGGCCGTCGCGGGACGGCCTTCGAGACCCGCGGACCCGATCACCTGGTCGAGGTGCTCGACCTCGGAGTCCAGCGCGACCAGCTCGGCCTCGACGGCGTCCGGGAAGACCTTGCGCAGCACGGGGGCGGCACGTTCGACGGCGCGGTCCATCATGTTGCGGGTCTGCACCTGGACACCCAGGTAGACCTCTTTCTCCGCCATCGAGCGGCCCATCAGCTGCTGCTGCTCGCCGACCATGTAGTCGTCGAACGACAGCGTGCCGGGCGTGTCCGGCAGGCGCTTGACGGCGTTGTGCACGTGCGCCTCGGCCCACATGCGGATCGGGTACGGCCGCGTCGTCACCCGCAGGTGCATCCAGCGGCCCTGCAGCTCGGCGTACTGGCCCGCGATCGCGGCGATCAGGTCCTGGCGCTGCGAGTCGCTGCGGAACGACCAGCGCTGCGGTGCGAGCCGGTACCAGGCGTAGACCTCCTGGCCGGTGCGCAGCAGGTGGCCGTCGATGCTGCGGGCGCCGATCGACGGGGTGTAGCTGGGCACGGACTGCTCGCCGGGCAGGCGGCGTCCGCGCTTGGAATATGCGGCTCGGTCACGCTCACGGGGGTCTGCCGCGGCGTGCTGGGCGATGTGCTGGGCGGAGCGACGGTCACGGTCTCGCCGGCGTCCGAACACCGCGAACCTCCTTCTTACGGCTGGCTGACGTCCGGCGGTGCTGGGCCTGCTGTCTCGCCCGTTGTTTCTTGCTCAACTTGGGACGAGGCCGCTGCGGACTGACCCGGATCCGGGCGGCACTGGCCGCTCCGCCGGTACTTGCCGTGCGCTCTCGAGGTGCGGTGAGCTCGCGGACCCACATCGACATGACGGCCGTGAGGGGCCGTTCATGGCTGATCCGCTGGGTGATGAAGCGAGTGAGGATGATCGTCGCGACGAGGGCCCACGCGGTCGAGAAGAACCCGAACCCGACGCCCATCTGCCGTTCGATCGTGAGTACGACGAGGAAAACGACGATCCCGACGCCCCACGCGACGTACCGCGCGCGCCAGGGGAAAGTCGCTTTGGGCGGGCCGAGCCAGACGGCGTCGACCCGGTAGACCTCGTCGTCAGTGCGAACCCGCACGTGTCAGCCTCCGACGAACAAGCCGGCGAGCCACTTGCCGATGTTCGCCCCCGCGTCGGTCGTGACCGCGAGGCCGATGATGGCCAAAGCGACGATCACACCACCGAGGCGGCGCATCACGCCCGCGTTGTCGCCTTTGCCACCTCCCAGCCAGAGCAGGAGGAGCGCGACGGTGAGCAGGAGCAGCGGAACGATGTTGTCCAGGATCCAGCCGCGGACATTGCCTGTGCCCGGCACCGTCGGCTGCTGCTGAGCGAGTGTCACCAGGTCCATGGCGGTCATTTAGGTACTCCAGAGTGCGCTCGGGCTTGCGCTACGAGTAGAACACGAGTTCGTCACGAGGTGTGAAGCTGTTGGTGCGGGCTGTAGATCATCTGGCCGTTCCCCCTGCGAGGAATTACGTCTAATCTGGCCGACACATCATCACTGAGGAGACGTCAGTGGGGAACACCCGGACCAAGATTCTCTCCGTCGCTGGCAATGTTCACCCGACTGCGAACGCCCTGGTCACACACAGTGCGTGCGTCTTAAACATGCGCACGTGTCCACTCATGTGAAAGCCCTGATCGGCCGGTTCGCGACCCCTGCGCGGGCGCGACTCTGAGCGACGACTCCGAGGAGATTCGCCCATGCTCGAACCTGACCTCGCGCCGGACGGAAGTGTGGACGGAATCACAGCCTCCCCTAGTGCTCCAGGCGTGGATCAGCCTACCGGGGACGGCGTGCAATCCCGGCGCCGGGTCCAAAGGACGATCAACTTCGACAGGTCCGTGCTCGAGCGCGCGCGTGCGGCGGCCACGTACCTGGCGTCCTACGAGCCTCAGGCCGGGGTGCGGTCGCTGGCCGACATCGTGAATCCGGCGGTGCTGGCTTACGTGACCGAGTTGGAGGAGCTCTACAACGCGGGCCAGCCGTTCAGGCCGGTTCTCCGAATGCCTTCCGGTCGTCCCTCCAAGCGCTGACCATTCACAAGTTCGTGAAAGCTGTGTAGCTGTGCGGCTCACCGAACGGGCGGCTACTTCCAACCTGATCGCGTTCCGCGTGCTCGGCGTGTCGTACGCCGTTCGGTTCGCGGCGGACGGTAGGGCCTTGGTGGCCGCTACCGGGGGAACAGCTCACCGCCGCGCCCCTTGTCGGGTTCGCGGCGGTGGCCTTGTTCCTCACTTCAGCTGGTGTGGCGCGACTTCGGGTGCGGGACCTCGGTCAGCTGGCGCCGGAGATCCGCCAGAACAGGTTTCCGGCGGCGTAGTCCGGGCCGACCGAACCCTTGCCCCAGAAGTAGTCGTCGAAGTTGCCCAGCGCGCCGGTCGACGTGACGGGACCCATGGTCGCCCAGCGGACGGAGGCGGGCTGGGTGTCGATGCTGGCCTGCGCCCACGCGTCGCGGACCTTCATCGGGTTGTTCCACCACAGGAACGGCGAGCGCCACATGTAGTGCCCGAACTTGCCGCCGTGGTTGGCCGAGTTGTAGCTGACCGTGGTGAAGCTGTTGATCTGGTGCAGGCCGCGGAACGCCTGGCCCCAGCGCTGCGCCCAGGTCTGGCCGCCCGTGACGTCCTCGAGGATCAGGCAGGTGAAGAGGCTCATCCACTCGACGTCGTTCTGGCCCCAGCGCGCGTCGGTGTTCGCGAGCTTGGTGTCGTTGTGGTTGGAGCAGCCGGAGAAGTAGAAGCCGGTGCCCGACCCGTGGCCCTGCCAGTAGGTCATGTCGACGTCGTCGGTCCAGTTGGTGTCGTCACCGCCGGCGAACGCGGGGTCCTTGAAGTCGCTTTCCCACGCGTTGCCGTCGAGCCAGCTGAAGTCGCGGGCGATCCCGTGACTGCTGGCCTCGGAGTTGAACGTGCCGATGTTGGCGGCGGTGTTGGGCAGGCCGGCGCAGACACCGGTGCCCTCGCTGCCGACCTGCGTGCCGGCGGCCTGCGCCTTGAACTGCGCCGCGGGCCTCGGTTCCTGGCCGGGCCCTGGCTGCGGCAGTTCGGCGCCGATGGTGGCGGGCAGGGTGATGGCCTGCGGTGCGGCGCCGTCCTGGGTGCGGCCGGCGCAGCGGAACGACGGCTCGATCCTGTCGATCTTCTCCTCGAGCGATGGGGCCACGTAGACGTAGCTGACGTCCGGCTTCACCTCGGCGCCCAGGTATTTCTGGCAGAGCCGCGCACCCGTGGCGAGGTCGTACACCTTCGCCGTGCCCGCCTGCCCGTAAGTGCGCGCCGCATGGCTCACCGACGTCACGCCCTGCGCGTCGAACGACACCCGGACGTTCGCGCCCTCGCCCTCCAGCGGGATGCCGCCGAGCTGGAACGAGTACGAGACCGCCGTGTCGAGGTTCGCCGTGAGTGCGTTGCGCCCGTTGGCATCCGCGAGTTCGAACGTCGTGTACTGCGCGGCGGGCGTGGCGTTCTCGGGCAACACGCCTGCGGCTCTCAGGCCCTCCTGAGCCCGCTTGGCCGCCTCGTCCGCGGGGATCGTCTTGATGCGCTTGATCGCCTCGAGGTCGAGCCCGGTCTGCGTGGTGGCGTTGCCGTCCTCGTCGGTCCTGCCCTGTCCTTTGTCGACAGTGGGCAGGTACTGGAAGCGCTGCTCGTCCGCGAAGGACACCGCGCCGTACTCGGATCTCTGGACATCCTTGAGGCCGAAGGCTCTTTGCAGCTTCTGCGCCTGATCCTGGTCGAGACCGGAGCTCTTCACGCCGTAGACGGGGAGCTCCGTGGCGTCAGCGGTGGCGACGCCGACCGCCCCAGCCGTGACGAGGCTGGACAGGGCCAGCACCACGGTCAGCTTGCGTTGCATGTCTCTTCCCTCCCTTGGGGACGACCGGCTGCAGGGGCCGGCCGTCTGACAGGAGGATTTGCCGTGCCGCGCCGTGATACCGAGAGTGGTCCGGCTCGGCGTCGTGACCACTCGAACGGCCGAAATTCTGTAACGCTCCTGGGGATTGCGCGTACCTAGAGGCGGACAGCTGGGTACTTGATGCCTGCTCCGGTGTTCAGCACGACGACTTCGTCGTTCTGCTTGAGCCAGCCGTCTTTGCGGAGTGTCCGGACGGCACTGATGGTGGCGGCACCTTCCGGGCAGAGGAAGACGCCCTCCGTTCGCGCGGTTTCGGTGCGGTCTTCCTGGATCTGCCCATCGTCCACGGCTATCGCGGTGCCATCGGTTTCCCTGATGGCCTGCAGGATGATGAAGTCTCCCAACGGTTTCGGCACGTTGATCCCGAACGCACTCGTGAAGGCGTTGTCCCAGAAGGCCGACTCCAGCGCGCCCTCGTCGAACGCCCTGACGATCGGTGCGCAGCCCGTGGACTGCACCGCGACCAGTCGTGGGAGTTTTCCTTCTATCCAGCCGAGTTCGCGCATCTCGATCAGCGCCTTGTGGATCCCGATCAGACCGACGCCACCGCCCGTCGGGTAGATGATCACGTCAGGGACGCGCCAGCCGAGCTGTTCGACGATCTCGTAGCCCATCGTCTTCTTGCCCTCGATGCGATAGGGCTCTTTGAGCGTCGAGGCGTCGAACAGATCCACGTCCCTGATGGCCTGGGCGGCATCGGCGATGGTGCCGGGCACGATCCTGAGCTCGGCGCCACTGGCCTGGACCTCCTCGCGGGTGATCAGCGGGGCGTCCTCGGGCATGGCGATGACGCTGCGCAGGCCGGCCCGTGCCGCGTAGAGAGCCCAGGCGGCGCCCGCGTTGCCGTTGGTGGGCATTTTGATGCCCTTGACACCGAGTTCCTTCGCCCGTGCGACACCGACCGCCGCGCCGCGGGCCTTGAAGGAGCCGGTCGGGATGAGCGACTCGTCCTTCATGAGGATGTTCACGTCGAGCTGCCGGCTCAGTGCGGGCAGCGGGACGAGCGGCGTCATGCCCTCGCCGAGACTGAACGCGGGATCGGGGTCGCGGACCGGGAGGACGTCGCGGTAGCGCCAGAGGCTGTTTTCCTGGGCAGGCCTGCCGACCTGGGTGAGCTCGTACCGGGCGAGCAGCGGCGATGCGCACTCGTGGCACAGGTTCTGGACGACATCGGCGTCGTGCCGGCGGCCGCAGCGGGCGCACTCCAGGTGGGACAGCATGCGTTCATGCATACAGGCGGATGAGCCGGCATGTAAGCCGGATCCTGTTCATGGGACCGAGGTCCCACTTGGCGGCCATCCATCTGGGCCTGCCGTTGCCGACAGGCTCTAGCGGCCTACCCGCGAGCATCGGGCGGGCAGCCCTCGAACGCTCACGCAGGCCCTTGCGGGCCCTCTTGGCCTTGCTCCGGGTGGGGTTTACCTAGCCGCCCCAGTCACCTGGGGCGCTGGTGGTCTCTTACACCACCGTTTCACCCTTACCCCGGCTTGCGCCGAGGCGGTCTGCTTTCTGTGGCACTGTCCCGAGGGTCACCCCTGGTTGCCGTTAACAACCACCCTGCCCTGTGGAGTCCGGACTTTCCTCGACGAGTCACCTCGCCGCGGCCGCCCTGCCGACTCATCCGCGCCCACCAGGATATCTCAGCGGCTGAGACTGGTTGTTCACTGGTCCGGACGTTGGTTCACTCGATGCCATCACACGACGTCGCGACGGGGTGGACCTGACATGTCCGATCTGCTGATCATCTCCGGCGCGCCGTCCCACAGCGCCCCGACCGGTGTCGTCGTGTCGCACGTGTCCTCTGTTTTGGAGGCCGCCGGCCACCACGTGTCGTTGCTCGACGTGCGCGCGTTGCCCACGTTGTCGCTGCTCACCGAAGACCTCCGCGACCCGGCGATCGCCGCTGCCGTGAGCTCGGTGCTGGCCGCGGACGGCGTCGTGGTCGCCTCGCCCGTCTACCGCGCCGCCTACAGCGGGCTCGTCAAGGCGTTGCTCGACCTGCTGCCGAAGAAGGCTCTGCGGGGCCGCGCGGTGCTGCCGTTGGCGACGGGCGGCAACCAGGGCTTCCTGGTGGCGATGGACTACGCGCTGCACCCGTTGCTCGCGGCCAAGGGGGCCGACCAGGTGGTGCGCGGCGAGTTCGTGCTGGACCGGAAGGTGGGTTCTGCCGAGTCGGCCGCCTTGCTGGACACGGCGGCCGACCGTTTCGTCACCGCTTTGACGCCTCGGC
>JAVXWK010000931.1:0-2669 GCA_032230575.1 Pseudonocardiales bacterium
CGGACCCACGAGGCAGAGGAACTCCCCGTCTGCCACTTCGAGATCGACGCCAGCGAGTGCGCGGACCGCGCCCACCCGCCCGAGGAAGAACTTGTCCACACCCGAGACACGGACCTTCGGCTCGTCCCGCGGGACGTCACCAGCGGGCGTGCGCCCACCGTCGGAGCCTTGGTCCGCGCGGCCGTCTCCCGACCTCAGCGGTGCTGCGGCCATCATTCCCCCTGACCCAATCTGTTCGCACCGCGAACTTCAGTTCGCAATGCGACATCACTTCGCGGACACTAGCGAAGCGACGCTCCGAGTGTCAACGCGCCCATGTCGGGCGCCGGCGCGCACCTCTGCGGCGCCCCGAGCCGAGCTCCAGCGGCGGATTCGCAAAGGCGCGTGGCGAGCCGTCACCCTCGACGGCACGCTTCACGTTCATGTCGACGGCCGGCGTGCGGTCGCCACCAGCGCGCTCAGCCGCTGGCACTGCCGGACGTCGAGACGATGCCTACCCGTCGGCGTGGCGCAGGGTCGACGACCACTACCCCGCCGGCCTACGACCGGTCAGCGCCAGTCGTCCACCGACGTGATGTTGTCGCGCAGCATGCCGCCGATCATCTTGTAGGTGCCCCCGGTCTCCCCGCCGACGATCACCGGACTGATGTCGTGCGGCTGGAAGGTCCGGACCATCTCGTCCGGTTCCGCGTTCAGGTAGCCCGCGAAGGGCTCCTGACCCAGCAGCGCCCTCGGCCGGATGAGCGTCTGCATCCACTGGTTGTCCCAGAACTCCCTGGCCGTGCGCAGCGAGTTCTCCGCCATCCACTCCTGCAGCGCCTCGCGCGTGTCGAACCCGTACTCGACCAGCTTGCCGGCGGCGAGTGGGTCGAGCGCGAGCAGGGGGCCTGTGAACGGGTCGACCGCCCGTAGCTGGATCCGGAAGCGGTCCGCCCACGTGTCGTCGCGGATCGTCCCGTATTCGGTGAACCAGCCTCCCATGAAGGCCGCGACGGTGCTTTGGTCGGGCTCGAAGCCGTGAGCCGTGTGGAACGGCGCCCACGGGCTGCGCTCCTCGTTCTCCGCGAAGCACGCGCTGTACGCGTACGAGTTGCCCTGCGAGCCCATGTACGTCTCGCCCGGCACGGAGCCGCCCTGCAGGTTCTGCGACAACAGGCCGTACGCGCGGCCGATCGTCGCGTTCGCGTGGTTGTAGGGCCCGAACGCGCCGGTGCCCCAGTTCATGTCGATCTCGTGGCGGATCGGCCCGTTGACCATCGCGATGGTCGCGAAGGAGGTCGTGCTGCTCGACCGCGCGGTCTGGCTCGTCGAGGCGAGCGCCAGGATCACGGGCAGGTACTCCGGCCGCGCGCCGGCCATGACGGCGTTCACCGCCACCTTCTCGACGTTGAACTCCCAGAACTCGCGGAACATGGTGGGGCGCATGCGCCCGACGATCTCGTCGGGTGACCTGCTCGTTCCCGCGAGCATGGCGGCCACCCGCTCCTCGGTGGGCAGGACGATCGGCAGCATGTCGGTCCAGCGCTCGTCGAGGAAGCGCCGGTGCAGGTCCTCCTCGGTGCCGGGCTCCAGCAGCCGGGGCCGGGTGCGGTCGAACGACAACCCCTTGGTGTCCTCAGCAGCCAGGGGATCGGTGAGACCCTCGAGGAGCTCCTGCATGAAGACGCGGCCGGAGACCGGGTCCTCACCCTCGATGTACGCACGCAGCTCCGATGGGGACCGGCCCACGACCGGCTGCGGCACGAACGCCTGGCGGGCGCGCGGCATCCCGTTCACACGAGCAACAGACCGGGCGAGCCTGGCGAAGACGTGCGTGTGCACGGCCACCGTCGGCACCCCGCCCTTCTCCAACTCGATGGCGAGCCCCACGACCGTGGGGCTGCAGGTGCTTCAGAGACCCACCCCGAGGATGGCGGCGTCCCCGTCCCTGATGATCCGCGCGCACATCTCCGGGTCCTCGACCCAGCTCTCCTTCGGCGTGATGGTCCTCGTCTGCACGGCCGGCATGTGCTCGCCGAACCAGGCCTTGAGCTGGTCCATGAATGCCTCGGAGTTGTCGAACAGGCAGTCGACGAGGTACAGCGTGCGCCCGTCGAGTGCCTGCAGGCGCGGCGCGAGCGGCTTTCCGGTGACGTTCGGCGGGAAGCCCCGCGGATCGTGAACCTGGATGGCGCGTGACATCTACAGGGCTCCGTTTCGCCAGTTGCCGTCGGTCAGATAGCGGTGGGCGGACTTGGCGGCCGCCGCGCCGTCGCCCGCGGCGATCGCTGCCTGGTACAGCGTACCGCTGCGTACGGCGCCCGCGGCCAGGACGCCAGGCTGCTCGGTGCGCAGGTACGCGTCCGTCCGGACACGGCCGTCGGCATCGAGCGGGAGGCGGCCGTCCAGGAAGTCGGTGTTCGGCTCCAGGCCGACGTAGACGAAGACGGCGCTGCAGTCGAGGTCTCCGTCGGTCGTGCGCACGCCGGTGACGGTTCCCTCCCCGACGATCTCGTTGACCTCGACGCCGTGGCGCACCTCGATGTCGGGATGCTCCAGGACCCGTTGCTGGTAGGTCTCCTGCGCGGTGAGCCGGTCGCCGCGCTCCAGCACGATCACCTTTGCCACCGGCCCGGCGAGCGTGAGCGCCTCCTGCAGCGCCGAGTCACCACCGCCCACCACCACGACGG
>JAVXWK010000312.1:0-11209 GCA_032230575.1 Pseudonocardiales bacterium
CCACTAGCTCCCACTACTCCACAGGTAGCTGCGCACCGAAAGCGACGCGGCGCGCATGGTGGCCCGGATGTCGTCGAGGTCCTCGCCGGCGAGCGTCAGCCTGGCCGCCTCCAGCAGACACAGCACCGCGTCCAGCCGGGCGCTGGCGGGAAGCCCGCTCAGGTCCTCGTGCAGGGACTTGAGCAGTGCGTCCGCCGCTTCCGGCGTTGTTGTCCCGGTATCACGTGCCAACGTTGTCACGGTCGTACCTCGAAGCTGTTCCAAAGGAATGGAATGGGTGTCATGTACAACGGACAGAGCGACTTGCAGAACTGCGGCCACCATTCGGTCTGCTGGACCCTCAGTTCCGTCCAGGCCAAGATCCTGGAGGGTGTCGCGGCCGGCATCTCCAGCGGGCGGCTGGCGAGAGAGCTGTACCTCAGTTCGAAGACCATCGACTATCACGTCCGCGTCATGTCCGACAAGCTGGAGGCGCCGAATCGCACCGCTCTGGTCTCGAGGGCGTTCGTCCTGGAAATCCTGCGAACGGATTCGTGGCCCCCGCGTGTTGCGTGTGAAACCGTGGATTGACGAGTGGGATTCACGCCTCGATGTCCACGCCCATCTCCTCTGCGATGCGGGCGGCCTCCGCCAGCAACGTCTCGACGATCTGCGACTCCGGCACCGTGCGGATCACCTCGCCCTTCACGAAGATCTGCCCCTTGCCGTTGCCCGACGCGACACCGAGGTCGGCCTCCCGCGCCTCGCCCGGCCCGTTGACGACGCAGCCCATCACCGCCACCCGCAACGGGACCGGGAACCCTTCCAGCGCGGCGGTCACCTGTTCGGCGAGGGTGTGCACGTCGACCTGGGCCCGGCCGCACGACGGGCACGACACGATGTCCAGCCCGCGCGGCCGCAGCCCCAGCGACTCCAGGATCTGGTTGCCCACCTTGACTTCCTCGACCGGCGGTGCGGACAGCGAGACGCGGATGGTGTCGCCGATGCCCTCCGCCAGCAACGCGCCGAACGCCACCGCCGACTTGATCGTGCCCTGGAAACGCGGCCCCGCCTCGGTCACGCCGAGGTGCAACGGGTAGTCGCAGCGCGCGGCGAGCCTGCGGTAGGCCTCGATCATCACCACCGGGTCGTGGTGCTTCACCGAGATCTTCAGGTCGGTGTAGCCGTGCTCCTCGAACAGCGAGCACTCCCACAAAGCCGACTCCACCAACGCTTCCGGGGTCACGCCGCCGTGCTTGTCCAGCAGCCGCTTGTCCAGCGAACCGGCGTTCACGCCGATCCGGATCGGGATGCCCGCGTCGCCTGCCGCGCGGGCGATCGCGCCGACCTGGTCGTCGAACCGGCGGATGTTGCCGGGGTTGACCCGCACCGCCGCGCAGCCGGCGTCGATCGCGGCGAACACGTACCTGGGCTGGAAGTGGATGTCGGCGATCACCGGGATCCCCGACTTCCTCGCGATCACGGGAAGTGCGGCGGCGTCGTCCGCGGAAGGCACGGCGACCCGGACGATCTCGCAGCCCGCCGCGGTGAGCTCGGCGATCTGCTGCAGCGTGGCGTCGATGTCGGCGGTCGGCGTGGTGGTCATCGACTGCACGGAGATGGGCGCGTCGCCACCGACCGGCACCTGGCCCACCATGATCCGGCGGGAGGTTCGCCGCGCGGCCACAGCGAGCGGAAGTTCGGGCATGCCCAGGGAAACCGTCATCGTTCCACTCCTGACCAGACCGGCTCGGGTGCGTCCTGCTCGGTGATCATCCCGACGACGGTGCTGGTGATGTCCTGCGCGGTCAGGCCGCACGCGGCGAGCACCTCGGCGCGGGAGCCGTGACTGAGGAACCGGCGCGGAATGCCGAACTCCCGCAACGGGGTGTGCACCCCGACGTCCCGCAACGACTGCGCGACAGCGGAACCGACACCGCCGGCGCGGCTGTTGTCCTCGACGGTGATCGCGAGCCGGTGGCGCCGGGCCAGGTCCGCCAGCGCGGGGTTGACCGGGGTGACCCACCTCGGGTCCACCACCGTCACGCCGATGCCCTGCGCCGCGACACTTTCGGCGACGATGAGCCCGAGCCCCGCGAGAGCGCCGACCGCGACGATCAGCACGTCCAGCGAGCCGGAGCGGCGCAGCACGTCGAGCCCGTTGAACGTGGCGACGGCGGGCAGATCCTCCCCCACCGGCCCCTTGGGGAACCGCAGCAGCGTCGGGCCTTCTTCCCACGCCACCGCCTCGGCCAGCAGCTCGGCGAGCCGGGTGCCGTCGCGTGGCGCCGCGATTCGCAGTCCTGGCACCACTTGGAGCACCGACAGGTCCCACATGCCGTTGTGGCTCGGCCCGTCGTCGCCGGTCACGCCGGAGCGGTCGAGCACGAACGTCACCGGGCGGCGGTGCAGCGCCACGTCCATCAGCAACTGGTCCAGCGCGCGGTTCACGAACGTCGAGTAGATCGCCACCACCGGGTGCACACCGCCCAGCGAGAGCCCCGCGGCCATGGTGACCGCGTGCTGCTCGGCGATGCCGACGTCGATCACCCGGCCGGGGTGCTTGCGCTGCAACGGGAGCAGGCCGGTCGGCTCGGCCATCGCGGCCGTGATCGCCACCAGGTCGGCGCGCTGCTCGGCCAGCTCCACCAGCTTCTCGCCGAACACCGAGGTGAACGACCGGCCGGACGACGCCAGCGGCAGCCCGGTCACCGGGTCCATCGGTTTGACGGCGTGGCCGAGGTCCAGGTCGTTGCTCTCGGTGTGGAGATAGCCCTTGCCCTTGGCCGTGATCACGTGCACCACGACCGGCGCGCGCAGTGATACCGCATGGCGCAGGGACTCCTGGACCGCGGAGATGTCGTGCCCGTCGACCGGGCCGAGGTAGGCGAGCCCGAGCTGTTCGAACACACCGGGCCCGCGTCCGGCGCGCAGACCGGCCAGGTGCTCGGCGAGCCCGCCGACCGTGGGGGCGTAGGAGCGGCCGTTGTCGTTGAGCACGATGACGAGCGGCCGATCCGGTCCGCCCGCGATGTTGTTGAGCGCCTCCCACGCCATGCCGCCGGTCATCGCGCCGTCGCCGATGATCGCCACGGTCGCCCGGTCGCGCAGGCCGAGGTGGGCGTCGGCACGTGCCAGACCGTCCGCATAGGACAGTGCGGTGGACGCGTGCGAGTTCTCCACCAGGTCGTGCTCGGACTCCTCGCGCGACGGGTAGCCGGAGACCCCGCCCGAGCGGCGCAACCGGTCGAACCCGGCTTGGCGCCCGGTCAGGATCTTGTGCACGTACGACTGATGTCCGGTGTCCCACAACAACCTGTCGCGCGGGGACTCGAAGACGGTGTGCAATGCGATGGTCAGCTCCACCACGCCCAGGTTGGGCCCGAGATGTCCCCCGCTCGCGGAGACGCGCTCGATCAGGAACGCGCGAATCTCCGCCGCGAGGTCGCGAAGTTCGTCAGTGGTCAGCTCACGCAGCCGAGCCGGGTCGCGCACGGTTTCCAGCAGCGCCATGCAGAACAGCTCCTCACCGGGTCTGGTCTCGATCGGTCAGCCGCGCGGGCGGGGAGAACACGACGTCCTCGGTCGCCACCCGGTGCACGGCCACGTCCCCGTACCCCAGCTCGGCGAGCCGCTCGACCAGCTGGTCGACGAGGATCTCCGGCGCGCTCGCCCCCGCGCTCACACCGACCGTGCTCACGCCGGCCAGCCACGCGATGTCGAAATGCGTCACGTCCGGCACCAGTTCAGCTCTGCCGCCGAGCCTGCGCGCCACCTCGACCATCCGGATCGAGTTGCTGGAGTTGGTCGAACCGACCACCAGCACCAGGTCGCACCGGCCCACGATGGCCCTGACGCCGTCCTGGCGGTTCTGGCTCGCGTAACAGATGTCGTCCGTGCCGGGCCCGCGCAGGTCGGTGAACCTGCGCTGCAGCACGGAGATGATGTCCCTGGTCTCGTCCACCGAGAGCGTGGTCTGGGTGAGGAAGGCGACCGGCGCGTCGGCGGGAAGGTCCAGCGCCTCCGCGTCGGCGACCGTCTCGACGATGATCGTCTGGTCGGGGGCGTGCCCGAAGGTGCCCTCGACCTCCTCGTGGTTCGCGTGCCCGACCAGCAGCAACGTCCGGCCGTCGCGGGCGAACCGGCGGGCCTCCTGGTGCACCTTGGCCACCAGGGGGCAGGTCGCGTCGATCACGTCCAGCCCGCGCGCGTCCGCGTTGTGCCGCACCTGCGGGGAGACACCGTGCGCGGAGAAGACGCACACCGCGCCCTCCGGCACCTCCTGCTCCGAGTCGACGAACCGGACACCCCGGCGCTGGAACTCGCGCACCACGTAGTGGTTGTGCACGATCTCCTTGCGGACGTAGATCGGCGCACCGTGCTGTTCCAGCGCCAGGTCGATGATCGCTATCGCCCGGCGCACACCGGCGCACAAACTCTGCGGCTCGGCCAGCAGGACCTGCTTGTCGCCATTCATTCCCACTCCGTTCCGGGCTGTGATGGAAACCGAGCAGTCACCAATCCGCAGAATAGTCCAATGCAGGCGAAGTGCCGTGTCCTTTGGGGTTTTTCCCAAAGTCGAACCCGCTCACCTCACGTCGTTGACACGGCCGGGGTGGTCGCTCCACGATGGATTCCGATAGCTGCCACTCATTTTCTCGGCGATCCTATCCGAGCCCTGGAGAAGTGACCGTGACAAATCTGCACGAAGTTTCAAGCTCACCTCGAACAGTACTGGGGCCCGAGGACGAGGTCAGCATCGTCGGCCAGTACTACGACAGCAAGACGGCCAAGCTCGTGCGCAAATACGGGCCCGGCCCCAGGATTCACTACCACGTGGGTCACTACCCTTCCTCCCAAACGCCACTGCGCGCGCACGATGCAACGCCGGAGGACATTCGCGGCAGCATTCGGGTTCATCAGGAGGGGCTGCTGCGGTACGCGGCCAACATCTGGGGCGCGGAGCACCGGCTGTCGGGAAAGGTCCTGGACGTCGGCTGCGGTCTCGGCGGTGGCTCGCTCTTCTGGGCGCAGGAATACGGCGCCGACGTCACGGCGGTGACCAACGCGCCGGAACACAAGCCGGTGGTCGAGGCGTTCGCGCGCGAATGCGGTGTGGACCGGCAGGTCCGAGCGCTGGTCTGCGACGCGAACCGCCTGACCGTGGACGACGCCCCCTACGACGCGGCGGTCGCGATCGAGAGCAGCGGGTACTTCAACCGCCCGCAGTGGTTCGAACGGCTGGCGCGCGTCATCCGCCCAGGTGGAAGCGTCTGCATCGAAGAAGTCTTCATCACCCGTCCGCATGGTGCCGACGTGTGGGCCGAGTACTTCTACTGCAAGCCGGCCACGGTGCAGGACTACGCCGTGGCCGCGAAGGCCGCCGGTTTCGAACTGGTCGATGAAGTCGACGCCACTGCGGAGACCGCGCCGTTCTGGGAGGAGAGCGCCGCCTGGACGCAGGCGGTGCTGGACAGCGACAACGGCCTTTCCGCGGTGGAGCGCAGGCAGATGAGGATCTCGCTGCTGGCGAACCAGGCACAGGGCGCCGAATGGCGAGCGGGGGGCTTGAAGCTGGGTTTCCTGCGCTTCGAGAAGAAGTGAGCCAAGAGATCACGCAGGCGCTCGGCTGGGGATTCCCGGTCGAGCGCCGTCGACTTCCCGCCCCTTTCCCGACGTTATGGAGTTCCTCATGACGATCGACCAGTCGCCTGCCCATCACGGCGAGGTCCGCAACGTGTACGACGGGTTCGGCCGGGTCTACCGGTCCGTGTGGGGACCCAACATCCACTACGGCTACTGGGAGGACGACACCGACGACAGCTCCGTCGAGGTCGCCACGGACCGGCTGACCGACCTGATGATCTCGGGTCTCGCCGCGCGGCCCGGCCAGCGCGTCCTGGACATCGGCTGCGGCATCGGCCATCCCGCGCAGCGGCTCGTCCGCACCAGCGACGTGCACGTGGTCGGCATCAGCGTCAGCCACATGCAGGTGCAGGACGCGAACGACCGTGCCGCCGCAGCCGGGCTCGGCGACCGCGCCACGTTCCAGTTCGCGGACGCCATGGACCTGCCCTTCCCCGACGGCTCGTTCGACGCGGCCTGGGCGTTCGAATCCATGTGGCACATGCCCGACCGCGGCCAGGTGCTCTCCGAGGCCGCCCGCGTCCTGCGCCCCGGCGGCCGCCTCGTCATCGCCGACGTCGTCCAGCGCGACCCGATCACCCCCGACGGCCAGGTGGTCATCGACCACATCAAGGCGAACTACGGGGTGACGTCCCTGGGCACGATCGACGAGTACGAGAAGAACCTGGCCGCCGCCGGTTTCGCCGACGTGGAGATCCGGGACGTCACCGGCAACGTCATCCGCACTCTCCTGCTCATGGCCGACGCCTTCGAGACCGTCCGCGACAAGCTGACCGACCTGGTCGGCGAGCAGAAGGCCGGCGAGCTCATCCATTTCGTGCGCCGTTTCGGCAGCATCCCGGAAAGCGGCTATCTCTACGTCACCGCGACCCGCACCTGAAACGATGAACGGCGCTTTTGTGCACCTGAGGTGTACAAAAGCGCCGTTCATCGTTTACTCAGTGGCGTACTTGGAGCTCGGTCAGGGCGCGGAGTGGGAACACCGGGCGGTGGCTCGGCTCCTGGCCCGGCGCCAGCGTCAGGGAGGGCATCCTGGCGGCGACGGCGTGCACCGCGACCTCCAGCTCCGCTCGGGCGAACCCGGCGCCGAGGCAGAAGTGGATGCCGTGCCCGAACGCGAGGTGCTGGCCGGACTTGCCGCCAGGGCTGAACGCGGCGGGACACGCGTGGGCGCGGCTGTCCCGGCCGGCCGCTCCGTAGAGCAGGAGCAGCCTGCTCCCCTCGGTCAGGCGGACGTCGCCGACCATCACGTCCCGGGTCGCGGTGCGGTACATGCCCGCGAGCGGGCTGTCGAACCGCAGCCCCTCCTCGACGAGGTCGCTGATGTCGATCGTCCCGCCGGCGACCTCGGCCCAGCCGCCGGGTGAGCGCAGCTGCTGGTAGACGATCGTGCCCAGCGCCTCGGCACAGGTCATGTGCCCCGCGAAGATCAGCGTCGGGATCTGGACGGCGACCTCGTCCGCGGTGAGCGTGTTGCCCGCCCTGCCTTCGTGCAGCAGCTCGCTGATCAGGTCGTCCCGCGGCGAGACCAGCCGGTCCTGCGCGATCGCGCGGGCGAACTCGCCGAACTCCATCAGCCCGCGGGCGTGTTCGCGCAGCAGGTCGGGATCGGTGTCGTGCTGCAACATCATGAGCTCGATGCGCTGCTCGGACCACAGGCGGCAGCGTTCGTAGTAGGAGCCGGGGATCCCGAGGCGCCTGCACACCACCTCCATGGCGTACGGCACGGCGAAGGCCGCGATGAAGTCGAACTCCGGCTCGGCCGCGACGCGCTCGGCGAGGCCGGTGGCGATCGCGCGCATCGTGGGTTCGAACGCCCTGACCTTGGCCGGCGTGAACCCGATGTTGAGCACTTCCCTGACCCTGGCGTGCTGGGGCGGGTCGAGTGAGCCGACACCCAGCCCACCGGCGCCGCGCCAGGTCTTGAACATCCGGGCGACGTCCTCGGGCAGCGCTGCCTTGGGGCGGGGGTTGTGGTCGCGCGCCGAGAAGCTCCGGTCGTCCTTCAGCACGGCGACCATGTCCTCGCGCCGGGTGACGCACCACGCGTCCAGCAAAGGCGCGTAGAACACCGGCTCCGCCTCGCCGAGGCCGGCCAGGAATGAGTACGGGTCGTCGCGATGTGCGCCGTACGGGTCGAACGGCCTGCCTTCGTGCAATTTCCCGGTATCGGCCGATACAGCCATTTCGCCTCTCCAGCTGTCCGTGAACCCAGCAGCCACCAATCCGCAGAATAGTCCAGTCCGGGCTTTAGGCAGCCCGGATTGGGGTTTTTCCTAAAGTCGAACGGGTGCGCGCCGCGTCGTTGACACGAACGGAGAGGGTCGTTCAGGATGCTACTCAGTCCAGTCACGTGTTTTCGGTATTCAATTCGCGAGCACCGGAGGAGAATTCCGAATGAGCACACTCGGCACCTCGTCGGCCGCGCTCCTGTCGCCAGGAATGGTGCGGTCCGCGGTACTGCCCGTCGTGCGGCAGCAGGTCTCCGCGCTGGAGCCGACGCTGGCCCGGATCTGCTCCTACCACCTCGGATTCGTCGACGAGCGCGGTGAGCCGAGCAGCACGGGCGGCAAACTGACCCGCGCCGCCCTCATGATGGCGGCGGCGGAGGGAGTCGGGCTGCGGGCGGAGGACGTGCGCTCCCAGGCGGCGGCACTGGAGTTGCTGCACAACTCGACCCTGATCCACGACGACATCATCGACGCGGACGAGCTGCGCCGCGGCCGCCCCGCCGCGTGGAAGGTGTTCGGCACCAGCCTGGCCATCCTCGCCGGGGACGCGTTGCAGGGCCTCGCCCTGCAGACGGTCGTCGACGACCCCGGCCCCGGCCGCGCGGAGATCTCCAGCGCGTTCGCCGAAGCCACCCGCCTGGTGCTCGCCGGGCAGTCCCGCGAGCTCACCGTCCGGCTGGGTTCCGGCGCCGATGTCGCTGTGTACGACCGGATCGTCGAGGAGAAGACCTCCGCGCTGCTGGAGTGCGCACTGGTGACACCGGCGCTGCGGGCGGGCAAACCGGAGCACGTCCTGGACGCCCTGCGCGGCGCGGGCAGGCATCTCGGCCTCGCCTTCCAGATCTTCAACGACGTCGAGGACATCTGGGGCGACCCCGCGGTGACCGGCAAGCCCGTCCGCGGCGACATCTCCCGGCGCAACCCGTCTTTTCCCGTGCTGGCGGGGATCCCGGCCAGCGAACGGCTGCGCGAGCTGTGGCAGGCCGACGACACCTCGGTGGCGCACCTGCGGGAGATGGCCGACCTCGTCGAGGAGTCCGGCGGCAGGCGCACGGCCTTGCAGGTGTCCCGCGGCCATCACGACACGGCTCTGCGGCACCTCGGCCGAGCCGAGCTGTCCCCGGCCGCGACGGCCGAGCTGACCGTCTTGTTCGACCGCATCATCAACCGCACGGCATAGGCGGAGGTCGTCAGTGAGCACTCCGGTTCAACTGCCCTTCGAGCAGGCGAACGTGCTGCAGCTCGCGCCAGGACTGCGCGAGCTGCGGTCCCAGGGCACGGTCCACCGGGTTCGCACTCCCGGCGGCGCCGAGGCGTGGCTCGTCACGGGTCATGCCGAGGTGCGGCAGTTGCTCGACGACGACCGGCTCAGCCGCTCGAACCCCGATCCCGAGGCCGCGAAGGACGGCGGATCGGCGCTTCTCGCCGGCCTGCTGGGGAGTTTCGCCACCGACCACGCCCGGATGCGTGCGTTGCTGGAGCCGCACTTCTCCCCCGAACGCATGGCGGAGCTGCGACCGTACGTCGAGAAGCAGACCGGGCAGCTGCTGGACGAGCTGGCCGCGCGGCGACCACCGGTGGACCTGCGCGAGGCGGTGGCGCTGTCGTTGCCGATCCAGGTGATGTGCGAGTGGCTGGGCGTGCCGCAGGAGGACAAGGACCGGTTCGGCGCCTGGACCCAGGACGCCGCGAACGTCGGCGACCCGGTCCGTTCGAAGCAGGGGCTCGGCGGGTTGTTCGGCTACTGCAGGCAACTCGTCGCGGACAAGCGGCAGAACCCCGGCGACGACGCGATCTCCAGGATCTGCGCGACCGAGGGCATCACCGACGACGAGGTCCTCGGGCTGACGGCGTTGTTGTTGTTCGGTGGCTACGAGACCACAGTTGCCCGGATCGGCACCTCAGTACTGCTGCTGTTGTCCGAACCAGGGCAGTGGCAGGCGTTGCACGACGATCCGAGCCTCATTCCCGGCGCCGTCGAGGAAACCCTGCGCAGGTCGATGCCGAACCCGCACAACGGCGGCATGCCCCGGTACGCGGTGACGGACTTCGAGATCGGCGGGGTCATCATCCGGACCGGTGACTTCGTGCTCCTGAACGTCATCGCGGCCAACCACGACGAGACGGCCTTCGCCGGCGCCGACCGGGTCGACGTCACCCGCGACACCTCGGCCAGCCTCGCTTTCGGTTACGGCGCCTACAACTGCGTGGGCGCGGCGCTGGCGCGGATGCAGCTGCAGGTGGTGCTCACCCAGCTCGTCGCCCGCTTCCCGGCCCTGCGTCTGGCCGCGGACGTCGAAGATCTGAGGCTGCGGCACGACACGTTGATCGGCGGTTTGGTCGAACTCCCGGTGACCTGGTGATTGGGAACCTGATGCTGCACAAGATATCCGCGGGCGTCGTCACGAAGAGCCCGGACTCGATCCGCTCGTATCTGCTGTTGATGCGACTGGACAGGCCCACGGGGTACGTCCTCTACCTGCTTCCCGGGCTGTGGGCCGTCGCCTTCGCCTCAGGGGAACGGCCGGATCTGCTGTCGGTGGTGGCTGTCGCCGTCGCCGCGGTGCTGATCCGCGGCTTCGCCTGCGCGAGCAACGACGTGACCGACAAGGAGATCGACGCCCGCGTGGCCCGCACCGTGTCGCGTCCTGTCGCGGCGGGGACGATCAGCGTCCGCAACGGGATCCTCTGGGCAGCCGCACAGGCTCTGGTCGCACTGCTGGTCCTCGCGGTGGCGAACGTCCAGACGGCCTTGGTCGCACTGGCCACGTACCCGTTGATCGTCGCGTACCCGTTCATGAAGCGCTTCTTCGTCTGGCCCTCGGCGTTCCTCGGGCTGGTGATGAGCACCTATGTGTTCGTCGGCTGGACGGCGGCGACCGGGAACGCCGACTACCCGCCCGCGGTGTACGGCCTGTACGTCGCCGGGACCTTCTGGACCATGGTCCACGACGCGATCTACTCCCATCAGGACAAGGAGTACGACCGCGAGATCGGGGTCAAGTCCTCCGCGCTACTGTTCGGCAACGCCACCAAGACGTGGCTGTCGATCTTCGTCGTGCTCAGCGTCGCCGGCGCGCTGTGGGCCGGTTCGCTGACGCCGATCGGGTGGGCGTTCTACGTGATCGTCGTGGTCGCGGCGCTCTACCTGGGGTATCTGATCTTCCGGGTGGACCTCGACGATCCCAAGGCGTGCTGGGACACCTTCGTCGCCAACACCTACTACGGCTGGATCGTGCTCGCGGCCGTGATCGCCGGGCAGTTCACATGAGCGACCTGTGGCAAGGCGGCGGCGTCGACCTGGACGCCTACCTGACCCGCGTGGGCTACGAGGGCGACGTGGCCGCCGACCT